>CAMFSB010000108.1 GCA_945982465.1 uncultured Faecalibacterium sp.
CGTGGCCGTACAGATCCAGCGCCATGACCACGTACCCGCGGCGGGACAGCTCAATGGCGTTTGGCTCCATAGCGTCCAGATTGGCGGTGTAGCCGTGGCAGAGAATCACTGCCGGGGCGGGGGTTTCTGCGGTAGCAGTGGCGGGAATGTACAGCCGTGCGTGGCTCGAAGCGCCCACGTCCGTGGTGAACGTGATATCCTCGATCTTCACGGTACCGCCGGAACTGGCGATCTGCCCGCCGATTACCGAACTGAAGATCATGCCCAGCAAGGCGATGACCAGAACGATCACGGTCAGCCGGCTGGCTTTTTGGGTTTTGAGACGTGACGATTCCATGGGTTCCTCCTTTTTTGTAAATGCCCCGGCTGCGTTTTTCGGTGGACGCGCCGGAGTGCGGGTGAAAACACGGGGCTTTGCGTTTGGCACAAAGTCGTTCACTCTTCATGTAGCAATTTCTGTGCCAAAACAGCGGGTTCGGGCCGAACCGCAAAAAGATTGTAAGATTTGTGAAAAAACGCGGGGCGAACTTGTGCAGGACGTGCAAAAAACGTACCGAACTCCGGTGAGGCGGATATAAAAAACTTGCACCGGGCAGTCAAATCTGTTGCAATTCTGCAACAAATCCGGGGGCCCGGTGCAAGCGAATCGAAAATAGACGAATGTGTGATAAAAATTGGTGTTGCGAAATTGCATCATTCTGTTTCAGAATTGCAACGCTCTGCCGCGTCGGCGTATTTTTTGCGCTTACGTACAAAGGTGGAAGCGTCCATCCCCAGGCTGGCGGCGGCCTGCCGCACATTGCCGTATTTTTCATACGCACGCTGGATGTAACGCATCTCAAACTGCTCGGTCAGCGCTTTCAGGCTGACCGGCCCATCCGGATCGGGAAAATCCGGCACGGGGCTCCAGCGGGACTGAAAGGGCAGATCCCCGGCGGTGATCTCGTCCCGGCGGACGGTGATCACAACGCGCTCCACCACATTGCGCAGCTCCCGTACATTGCCGGGCCATTCATAGTGCAGCAGCGCCTGCCGCGCGGTTTGGTCAAAGCTTTTGTGCAGGCCGTATTTGTGGCACAGCTCTTCCAGAAAGCACTGGGCGAAGGGCACGATATCATCGCGGCGTTCCCGCAGAGGGGGAATTGTGATGGGAACAACGCTCAACCGATAGTACAGATCCTCGCGGAAGGCCTTGTCGCGCACCATCTGTTCCAGGTCGCGGTTTGTGGCGGCCAGCACCCGCACATCCACGGGAATCGCGCGGTTGCCGCCAATGCGCGTGACCGTGCGTTCCTGCAGCACGCGCAGAAGCTTGACCTGCATATCCTTGGGCAGCTCGCCAATCTCATCCAGAAAAACAGTACCCTTGTCGGCAACCTCGAACAGGCCGGGCTTGCCGTTGCGGCTAGCGCCGGTAAACGCCCCTTTTTCGTAGCCGAACAACTCGCTTTCCATCAGATTGGGCGGGATGGCGCCGCAGTTGATGGTGAGGAAACGCTCGTTTCTCCGGGGGCTGTTTTTATAAATGTGCTTTGCCACCATTTCCTTTCCAACACCGGTTTCGCCCAGCAAAAGCACGGTGGTGTCCCGCGCAGCGACCCGCCGCACCAGCTCCAGCATTTCCAGCATTTTGGCGTCAACGGCCAACAGCTCGCTGGAATTCAGCACCTGGTTGCGGGCGAACTCCACTTCGGAGTACAGCTTTTCGCTCAGCTCTTTCTTTTCCTGATATTTCTGCTGCAAATGGTACAAGTCGGTCATGTCGCGCACGTTGGTCACGACCATAACAACATTGCCCATGTCATCGAACACCGGCGCGGAGGAGATCAGCGCCCGCCGCCCGGTCTTAAATTCCTGCTCCAGGGTCACGGCGCGGTGCTGCGCCAGGGCGATCAGCGTGCCGGAACGGTCGATCACGCCGCTTTTCTCCAGCTCCCACATGGAACGGCCCAGCACCTCCTCGGCTTTCATGCCGGTGATCGTTTCGTAGGCACGGTTGATCCGCATGGTCACGGCCTGACCGTCGGTGATGTAGATGCCGTCGTAAGAATTTTCAATGATGGCGTCAAGACGGTCGTATGCCTCCTGCAGGCTGCCGAAAAATTTGTGGGAGGTTCGGTTCAGATGGATCTGCTCTGACATGGCGCATGCTCCTTTGCACAGTCCCAGCTCTTGGTTTGCGTCCCTTGCACCCCAGAGGGACCGTTTTTCCCCGGCGTTGCTGTTCTATCCGGATCAGTTTGCCTGCATTACACAAAGCGCGTGCTTTATCACAAAAAGGCAGCGTTTGACCGATTCCGGCGATGGTTTCAAGTAAGCGCATTGTAGCATGGAAACGGCAGAATAACAAGCCGGAACGGAGCGAGGTTCCCCAAAAACGGCCTTCGGGTCTCTGGCCGGCCGGGCCCGAACCGGACGGATGAGACGGCAGCCGCTGCCGTGCGAGGGCGCATGGATGGGAGGAAGCCGGTGCAGCCGCTGCATGCTCTGCACAGGCCCGCCCCGCAAATTGCAGCCAACAAACCCAAAGCCTCCCCGCGCAGGGCTATAGCCCTGCGCGGGGAGGCTTTGCTGCTCTGTATGGGGTGAGCGTGCAGAAGGGGGTAAACGCTTACACAAGCACGCGGCGGATAGCGTCCTGCCAGCCGGCATACAGCTGGTCGCGGCGTGCCGGGGCCAGCTGCGGGGCGTAGCAGGTGCGATGGACCTGCGCGCAGACCTGGTCGGCATCATACAGCCCCAGCGCGGCGCCGGCGGCGCAGGCTGCGCCCAGGCCGCTTAGCTCCTGCAGATCAGGCACCTGGACGGTCGTGTTGGTCAGGTCGGCCTGCAGCTGCATCAGGTACTGGCTGGCCGTCGGGCCGCCAGCGGCCCGCAGATCCGTGACCGATGCGCCAGAATCCCGGCGCATCTGCGCGACCAGGTCGGTGATTTGGTAGGCAATGCAGTCAAGGCAGGCTTTGACCAGTTCCGCCCGGCCGGTGGTGCGGGTGATGCCGGTAAACATGCCTGTGGCGTTGCTGGCCCAATACGGAGCGCCCAGACCCGTAAAGGCGGGCACAAAATAGGTGCGGTCGCAGGGATTTGCCTGTGCGGCCTGCTCGCTGGGCTCGCTGTCGGGGCGGATCAGGCCAATGTCCTGCCGCAGCCAGGTCATGACGGCGCCGGTGTAGTTCAGATTTCCCTCCAGCACATAAGCGACCTGCCCGTTCAGCCCCCAGGCAATGCTGGTGACCAGCCCGCCGCTGCTGAACCGGGGTGCATCCCCAATGTTCATCATGACGGAACTTCCGGTGCCGTAGGTCGCTTTGAGTTGGCCGGGGCGGCGGCAGTCCTGCCCCAGCAAAGCGCCGTGGCTGTCGCCCAGCACGGCGTGCAGCGGGATGGGTGTTTCCAGCCAGCCGCCCAGATCGGTGGTGCCAAAGCAGCGGTCCGACATACACACTTCCGGCAGTGCTGCAGTGGGGATGCCGAACAGGCCACAGATCTCCGCATCCCAGCAAAGAGAGTGCAGATTGAACAGCTGTGTGCGGCTCGCATTGGAATAATCCGTGCGATGGGGGTGCTCACGGCAAAGGCTGTAGATCAGCCAGCTGTCCACTGTGCCCAGCGCCAGCCGGCCGGCTTCGGCCAGCCGGGCCGCTCCGGGGGTGTTTTCCAGGATCCAGGCCATCTTGGCCGCAGGAAAATACGGGCTCAGGTACAGGCCAGTGCGCTGGCGGATCATTTCGGCTGCGGCGGTATGCCGTGCGGCGATATCGGCGGCGCGGGCGCACTGCCATACCACCGCGTCGCAGACCGGCTGGCCGGTCACGCGGTCCCACGCGCAGGTGGTTTCCCGCTGGTTGGAGATCGCCAGCGCAGCGATCTGCTGCGGAGCGATGCCGGCTTTTTCAGCCACATCCCGGCAAACCGCCAGGGTGTTGGCAAGAATTTCGTTCAGGTCGTGGCTCACCCAGCCTTGTTTGTTCAGGATCTGGCGGTGCGGCCGATCCGCGCGGGCAGCCAGCCGGCCGTCCGCGTCAAATAAAAGTCCTTTGGTGCCCTGTGTGGACTGATCCACTGCCAGAATATATCGGCCTTTCATAGCAGCTCCTTTGCACTTTTGGCGATGCCCGCTGCGTCCAGGCCGTACCATGCGAAGATCTCGCTGCTGGTTCCGGTGACCACCGGGCTGTCTGGCAGCGAAAGATTTTTGATACGCCGCGGGCACTGTGCGCCGACTGCTTGCGCCACCATAGCGCCCAGCCCGCCATACGGGGCGTGCTCCTCTACAGTGAGCACAGCTCTGGCGTTCTGCGCGGCCTGCACAGCAGCCTGTGTGTCCAGCGGCTTTACACAGTACATATCCAGTACGCTTGCGCGCACGCCCTGCTGCTGTAACAGGCGGGCGGCGTCCAGCGCCGGGCGCACCATTTCGCCGCAGGCGATGATGGCCACGTCGACCGATTCCCCCCGGCCCTGCAGCCAACAGGCCTTGTTCATTTCAAACGGGCAGTCGACCTCCGTGTAAAGATTCTCCACCGGGTTGCGGCCCACGCGGATGTAGGCGGGCTTATCGTCCTGCAGCAGGGCGCGGAACAGCTTTGCGGTCTGGAACCGGTCGCTGGGCAGATAGACCCGCATGTTGGGCAGTGCGCACATGGCGGCAATATCCTGGCAGCTGTGGTGGCTCATGCCCAGTGCGCCGTAGCTCACACCGCCGGAAATGCCGATCAGCTTCACGTTGGTGTTGGAGTAGGCGCAGTCTACCTTGACCTGCTCATAGCTGCGCGTAGACAGAAAACAGGCAGGGGACGCGGCAAAGGCCTTTTTGCCGCAGGCGGCCATGCCGGCAGCGATGCTGACCAGATCCTGCTCGGCAATGCCAACCTCCACAAACTGCCGGGGGAACACCTCGGCAAAACGGGCCAGGGAAGCACTGCCCCGGCTGTCGCTGCACAGCACAACCACGTCGCGGTCTTTTGCGGCGGCGGCCATCAGCACATCGCAGATAGCCTGCCGGTTGGGGATGTTATTGGGCATGACGGGCGGCCTCCTTCCGTGCGGCAAAATCCGCGGCGATCTGTTTGCATTCCTCCGCGGTAGGCAGGTGATGGTGCCAGCTGGCCTTGTTTTCCATCAGCGGGCTGCCGTAACCCTTGGTGGTGTTGGCAATGATGACGGTGGGCTGACCGGTATGGAGCCGGGCGGCGGTAAAGGCGGCATCCATTGCTTCGATGGAGTCGCCGTCCACACTGAGCACGTTCCAGCCGAACGCAGCCCAGCGCTGCGCCTGGCTGTCCTGCCGCATCACATCCTCGGTACAGCCGGAGATCTGCAGCCGGTTGCGGTCTACCACGGCACACAGGTTGTCCAGCCGGTAATGCCCGGCGGCCATGGCGCCTTCCCACACCGAGCCTTCGGCCAATTCGCCGTCGCCCATCACCGTGTAAACGCGGGTGGGGCGGCCATCCATGCGGGTGGCCAGTGCCATGCCAACACAGACGGGCAGGCCGTGCCCAAGGCTGCCGGAGTTCATTTCGATGCCCGGCAGCTTGTTGTTGGGGTGGCCGATATAGGGGCTGCCGAATTTGGAAAAACGGGCTTTTACTTCCTGCAGATCCAGGAAACCGCAGTCCGCCAGCACCGCATAGTAGGCTTCCATGCTGTGGCCCTTGCTCAGCACAAAGCGATCCCGGTTGGGGTCGTTTTGCGTTTCGGGCGTGATGCGCAGATGATTTTTGTACAAAACCAGCAGGGTGTTCAGTACGCTCATATCTCCGCCGATGTGTCCGCCGCCACCGGCTATGATGATATCCAGAATGTCCTGCCGCAGATCCCAGCTTTTCAGTTCCAGCTGCTTGATGTCCATCGCGTTCATTCCCCCCGCAGGTAAGCTTTTACATCTTCTTCGATGGGGTCATACAGATCCGGCCGAATGCCGATGTACTTGCAGGCTTCGTACAAAACCGGAACCACATCCTTGTGGATGCCCACACAATGGTGGATGTACGGCCCTTCCACGACCTTGGCCTCCAGCCGTTTGATGTTCTGCACCTCCACCCAAAGATAGGTGCCCATGCCCTTGGGGCCGTCCATGCCCCGTGCGGTCCCCAGCAGCCGGCGGACCGCGGCGCTCGCGCCCGCCC
>CAMFSB010000109.1 GCA_945982465.1 uncultured Faecalibacterium sp.
CCCACCCCCCAGACCCCGAACACCCCCTAGGCTCAGCCCACGTTGCAGATGCACTCTGCAACGTAATTGCACAGACCCTTCATGGCGGCGCGGGCCTGCTCACGGGTCCACAGCTTGCCGCGGTAGTTCAGATCGCAGCTGATCTTCACACCGTGGGCCTTGGCGGCCTTGCAGGCTTCGCGGCAGATCTCGACCACGTTCTCGCCCAGAGCCGGGGTGATGCCGGTAAAGTGGAACCAATCTACGCCCTCAAAGATCTTGTCCCAGTCGAAATCGGCGGTGGAAGCTTCCTGAATGGCGGAATGCGCACGGTCGTAGATGCAGACGGAGCCGCGCTGCGAAGCGCCCTTCTCGTTGTAGTAGATGCCCACACGGTCGCCGCCGCGGGTGATCAGGCTGGTGTCAACGCCGTAGCGGCGCAGGCTGTTCACAGCGGCCTGGCCGATGGCGTGGGCCGGCAGCTTGGTGACGAACGCGGCGTCGATGCCGTAGTTAGCCAGCGAAACCGCCACATTGGCCTCGCCGCCGCCAAAGGTGAATTCCAGGTGATCGGCCTGCACAAAGCGCTCGTAGTTATACGGCTGCAAACGGACCATCAGTTCGCCAAAAGTAACAACTCTCATGATTTCTGTCTCCTTTTTTGTCAATGCGTTTGTGTCAGTACAGGGGAGAAATGCTCAAGCGCGCCGCCCACAAGCGGGGCGGCCTGCGCGCAAAGCGTTCAGCGCTGGACCAGATGGATGGCAAAGCCGGCGACCTCGCCCTTCAGGTAGACCGCGATGTTCTTGCCGTTCTTGTTCACGACGCTGTCGGTGTCGAACTCGACGCCGCGCAGGCCCAGGTGATACATGGCGCGGTCCACGTTGTTGCACTTGATCGCGATGTGGCCGTGGGTGCCGCGGCCGGGCTTCTTCATGATCTCGAACTCTTTCTTGCCCACAAAGATGCTGGAGTTGCCCTCGGCGACCTTCATGTTCAGCAGGTCGGCCAGCAGCTTGGCGGTGGCCATGGCCTCTTCGGGGTTGGCGCTGTTGATGCCGATGTGGCCCAGCTCCAGGCCCAGCATGGTGTCCACAGCCTCCTTGCACATGGCGGTGATCTCATCCCACGCGCCGGCCTTGATCTTGTCGCTCTTGCACATCCAGGTGCCGCCCACGGCGATGATCTGGTCGTAGCCCAGGTAGTCGTTCACGTTCTTGGCGTTGACGCCGCCGGTGCACATCCACTTGGCGGTCTTGAGCGCAGCGCCGATGTTCTTGAGCATGGCAACGCCGCCGTTGGCCTCGGCCGGGAAGAACTTGATGCCCTCGCAGCCCATGTTCATGGCCTGCTGCATCTCGCCGGCAGTGGCGGTGCCGGGCATGGCAATGCCGCCCTTGTCGATGACGTGCTGGGTGACGATGGGGTCAAAGCCGGGCGCGACGATAAAGGAAGCGCCCGCGGCCATGGCACGGTCAGCCTGCTCGCAGGTCAGAACGGTGCCGGCGCCCAGCAGCATTTCGGGGACTTCTTCATGGATCTTCTTGATGCATTCCTCTGCGCAGGCGGTGCGGAAGGTGACCTCTGCCGCAGGCAGGCCGCCGGCCACCAGCGCTTTGCAAAGAGGCACTGCTTCGTCAACGCTGTTAAAGGCAATGACGGGGATGATGCCGATCTGATACACTTTTTCAAGTACAGGATTCATAAACTCATACCTCCATACATTCCACAATATGGAACCTTGTTCCATTTCTGCTTCCATTATAAACTTGATTTTGGGCTTGTCAACGGGGAAATGCGGCAAAGGTGACGAGATTTTTCCTCGAAAACTGGGCAAAAAATAAAACGTTCCGCAATGCGGCATATTCGCTTGCCGAAAGCGGATTTTTGTTTTACAATGTGGAACGAGAACGGCGAAAGGGGTGGGCCTATGGCAGAAGAAAAGAATGGTGTGCAAAGCGTGGAACGGATTTTTACGATCATCGAAACGCTGGCGGCCCAGCCTCACGGTATGACGCTGCAGGCCGTGGCCAAAAACGCCGGCCTTGCCAAAAGCACGGCGCACCGGCTGCTTTCCAGCCTGATCGCGCTGGGCTATGCCATGCAGGACGGCGAAACAGGCCAGTATAAGCTAACGCTGAAAATGTTTGAGCTGTCCAGCGGGGTAGTCAATGAAATGGATATCCTCAGTGTGGCAAAGCCCCATCTGGATCGCTTGGCTGCCCGCACCGGCGAGGCTATCCATCTGGTGGTGCGGGACGGCGTGGACGTGGTCTACCTATATAAGGCCGAGACCGGCGGGATGCGCATGGGCAGCCGGGTAGGGCTGCGCAACCCCATGTACTGCACAGGCGTGGGCAAGGCGATCCTTTCCACGCTGTCGTATGAGGAGATCGAGCAGATCTGGCAAGCTTCGCACCGCGAACAGCTTACGCCGCATACTATTGTGCATTTTTCCGAGCTGCTGGAGCAGATGCGGCTGATCCGTACCCGCGGCTGGGCCGTGGACGACGAAGAAAACGAACTGGGTATCCGCTGCGTGGCGCTGGCCCTGCCCGGTCCCGGCGGCCGGGCCGAAGCGGCGTTTTCCATCACCAGCCTGGTGCCCAACATGAGCGACGAACGGCTGGAGCAGCTGGCCCGCACAGCCCTGCTGGCCCGCAAGGACATCATGCGCGACATGGGGCTTTCGGTGCGGTAAAACCGGGCGAGCGCTGCGCGGAAAACTTTGAAAAAAGGCTTGCAAACTTTGCGCTGCGGTGGTATAATCTAGCCTGCAGCAAAACAGCGGGCCTCTTTAGCTCAGTCGGTTAGAGCACCTGACTGTTAATCAGGGTGTCGCCTGTTCGAGTCAGGCAAGAGGCGCCACATCGGAGCAAGCTATTTTATTGCTTGTTCCGATTTTTTTTTGCAGGGGCCGGCCCGGGTGTCTGCACGATTCCAAAGCGGCATATGGGCAGAACCGCCGCTTCGGTGCGAAAGCAGGCCAGTGGGCGCGCCGGTGAAAATAAATTAAAAGAAAGCGGGAAAAAACATGATCATTTCGGAGACCATCAAGTATGTTGGCGTCAACGACCATCAGATCGATCTCTTTGAAGGGCAGTACGCAGTGCCCAACGGCATGGCGTACAATTCCTACGTGATCCTGGATGACAAGATCGCGGTCATGGATTCGGTGGACGTGCATTTTGCGGATGTCTGGCTGGCCAACATCCGGCAGGCGCTCGCTGGCCGGCAGCCGGATTATCTGGTCGTTCAGCACATGGAGCCGGATCACTCCGGCAGCGTGCTGCGCTTTATGGAAGCGTTCCCGGAAGCAACGGTCGTTGCCTCGGCCAAGGCGTTTGGCATGATGCAGAGCTTTTTCGGCACGGATTTCGCGGGCCGGCAGCTCGTTGTGCGCGAAAATGATACGCTGGCGCTGGGCAGCCGCACGCTGACCTTCCTCACGGCGGTGATGGTGCACTGGCCCGAGGTCATCGTTACCTACGACAGTGCCGACAAGGTGCTGTTCTCGGCGGATGCGTTCGGCAAGTTCGGCGCCCTCGACGTGGACGAGGACTGGGAGGACGAGGCCCGCCGCTATTATATCGGCATTGTGGGCAAGTACGGCGTGCAGGTGCAGGCGCTGCTGAAAAAGGCTGCCGCGCTGGACATCGCCATGATCTGCCCGCTGCACGGCCCGGCGCTGAAGCAGAACCTGGGCTACTATCTGGGCCTGTACAACACCTGGTCCGCCTATGCGCCGGAGGAAGAAGGCGTGCTGATTGCGTATACCTCCGTTTACGGCAATACCAAAAAGGCGGCCCAGCAGCTTGCGCAGCTGCTGCAGGAGAAAAACTGCCCCCGGGTGGCCGTGTGCGACCTGGCCCGCTGCGACATGGCCGAGGCGGTGGCAGCCGCGTTCCGGTACAGCAAGCTGGTGCTGGCTTCGACCACCTACAACGGCGGGGTGTTCCCCACCATGCACACCTTTATTAATCAGCTGACCGAGCGCAATTTCAGCAACCGCACTGTTGCCTTTGTGGAAAACGGCAGCTGGGGGCCGGTGGCCGCGCGGGTGATGAAAGGCATGCTGGAAAAGAGCAAGAATCTGACCTATGCCGATACGACCGTAAAGATCCTGTCGGCCCTGAACGGGGAGAGCGAGGCTCAGCTTGCGGCCCTTGCGGACGAGCTGTGCGGCAGCGCGCCGCAGGCCTGAGCTAAACCTGCTTTTAGCGGGCGCGGCGGGGATCTTTGCAGCGGGGGCCTGCCGCGCCCGTGCGTTTGGTACCATACAGGGCAAACCCTGGGGAAATAAAAGAAAGAGGATGAGATCATGCTGGAAAAAGCGTTTAAACTGTCACAGCACAACACAACCGTAAAAACCGAGGTAATGGCCGGTATCACCACGTTTATGACGATGGCGTATATCCTGGCCGTGAACCCCAGCATTCTGAGCGCGGCGGGCATGGACGCCACCGCCGTTCTGCTGGCTACGGCGCTGGCGTCGTTTGTGGGCACGGCCTGCATGGCGCTGTTTGCCAACCTGCCCTTTGCGCTTTCGGCCGGCATGGGCCTGAACGCCTATCTGGCCTACACGGTCGTGATCGGCTACGGCTACAGCTGGCAGATCGCCCTGCTGGCCGTTTTTGTGGAGGGCCTGATTTTTATCGCGCTGTCGCTGACCAATGTGCGCGAGGCGATCTTCAACGCCATTCCGCTGACCCTGAAAAAGGGCGTTTCGGTGGGCATCGGCCTGTTCATCGCGTTCATCGGCCTGCAGAACGCCGGCCTGTGCGTGGATTCGGCCACGCTGGTCACCATCACCAGCTTTACGGATAACTTCCGCACCTCCGGCATCTGCGCGCTGCTGGCGCTGGTGGGCCTGTTTTTGATCTGTGTGCTGTATATCCATCGCGTAAAGGGCGCCATCCTGATCGGCATTGTGCTGACCTGGGTCATTGGCATGCTCTGCCAGGTGGCCGGGCTGTATGTGCCGGACCCCGCGGCCGGTTATTATACGCTGTTCCCCACGCTGGGTCTGACGGATTTCAGCAAGCTGGGCGAGACCTTCGGCCAGTGCTTCCGGGCGGATTTTTCCGGCGTCAACCTGGTCAACTTCATCGTGGTGGTCTGCTCGTTCTTGTTCGTTGACCTGTTCGATACGCTGGGCACGCTGATCGGCGTGGCCACCAAGGCGGACATGCTGGACGAGGACGGCCGGCTGCCCAACATCAAGCCCGCCCTGCTGTCCGACGCCATCGCCACCTCGGCGGGCGCCGTGTTCGGCACCTCCACCACTACCACCTTTGTGGAATCCGCCTCCGGCGTGGCCGTCGGCGGCCGCACCGGCCTGACGGCGCTGGTAACGGCTCTGCTGTTCTTGGTGTCCACGCTGTTTGCGCCCATCTTCACGGCGATCCCCTCGTTTGCCACAGCCCCGGCCCTGATCATGGTGGGCTTTTTGATGGTGGGCACAGTGACCGAGATCCGTTTTGATGAGAACCATCTGACCGAGGCCATCCCGGCCTATATCGCCATCATTGCCATGCCGCTGTTCTACAGCATTTCGGAGGGCATTTCGCTGGGCATCATTTCCTATGTGCTGCTCAACCTGGCCGCCGGCAAGGGTAAAAAGGTGGCCCCGCTGATGTATGTGCTGGCCGCGCTGTTCGTGCTGAAATATATCTTCCTGTAATGCACCGGGCGCAGATTCGCTGGCGGAAAAACCGTCGGTTCTCCAAAGGCTGAAAAAAGACCCGCATCCCCGACCGGGGGATGCGGGTCTTTTGCATGCCCGGAAAAGCGCTGTGCCGATCTGCCGATGTAATGCGTTGGGCAGGGGAGAACGGCCCGATCCCCAATCAGCTGCCCGCAGGAAAGCACGGCTTTCAGGTCATCATTTTGAAAAAACAAGTCAGAAAATTACGGGGTGCCATTTTTGGTTTTTTGCTATCATTAAATCAACATGCGGGCGCTGCATGCCCCACAAATAAGGAGGATGTTCTACTATGAAAAAGATCTCTCGTCGTCAATTCCTGACGGTTGCTGGCACCGCCGCTGCCGCTGGTGTGCTGTCCGCCTGCGGCGGCAGCTCGAGCAGCGCTGCGGCAGGCAACGGCTCTGCCAGCGGCG
>CAMFSB010000110.1 GCA_945982465.1 uncultured Faecalibacterium sp.
CCCGGGGGCGCTCGGCCCCCGGCCGCGGCCTGCCGCGTGGTGCGGGCCGGCATCTGCAGGCCCACGCTACAACTCAGCGGCAGTTCTTGGAAGAATTCTGGCTCGAGTTTTTGGCGCCTTCGTCGTCCGCGCCCTTGGTGTACTGGTTGGGGTGCTTGTTCTCAGCGCTGTTCTGCGCGCGGTTCTGTGCACGGTTCTGCGCGCGGTTCTGGCTGCTGCTGGTATACTGGTTGGGATGCTTGTTCTCGGTGCTGTTCTTGGCGTTACGGTTTTCCATGGTTCAAGGTCTCCTTTCAAAGTTCCGAGGGCGCGTTTTGTGTAAAATGCCCTCACATCCGTTAGTTTGACCGTGCGGCCGGGTTTTATGCACCGGCCGGCGGCCCATTTTGCGCAGGGGAGGGGTGCGTAGTATGCCCGGCGAATATTTTGAACAGCGCGAGCAGGCGCTTTTGGGGCAGCGGTATGTGGCTGTGTATGCCGCCCCCGCGGCGGAGGCCGCCCGCGGCGTAACCGTGTCGGAACTGCGGTGCAGCCCGGCCGCGTTTGCGCGCCTGGCCGATTTTGCGCTGGCGCCTTCGCCGTTCTGCGCCGCCGGTTTTGTGGTGGAGGACCCGGCGTTCAGACCGGGGCGCCACCCGTACCACCACGCAGGGATGTTCTATTCACAGGAGCCGTCGGCCTCGTCGGCCGCGCCGCTGCTGGGGGTGCGCCCGGGCATGCGGGTGCTGGACCTGTGCGCCGCGCCCGGCGGCAAAAGCAGCCAGCTGGCCGCCGCGCTGCAGGGCGAGGGGCTGCTGGTCAGCAACGAATATGTGCCTGCCCGCGCGGAGGTGCTGCGCCAGAACCTGGAGCGCATGGGCGTGCCCAACGCGGTGGTGCTGAACGAAACGCCCGCCCGCATTGCCGCGGCCCTGCCGCCGCGCGGGGGGCGGCAATCCTGGACAGCGCCGCCGAAGCGCTGGCCCCGGGCGGGGAACTGGTGTATTCCACCTGCACCTTTGCCCCCGAGGAGGACGAAGCCCAGGTCGGGGCGTTTTTGGCGCGCCACCCGGAGTTTACGCTGCTGCCCGCGCTGGAGCACGCGGCGGCCCCGTTCGGCCACCCGGGCGAAGCCAACCGCTGCGGCGGGCACCCGCTTGACGTGGGCCTGGTGCGGCGCATCTGGCCCTGCGACGGCGGCGAAGGGCATTTTATCGCCCGCCTGCGCAAGGCGGGCACGCCCCGCCCGCTGCCTGCGCCCGGGGCGCTGCCTGCCCAAGAAGCCGCCTGGCTGGCGGCCCAGTGCGCGCCCGAAAAACCGGCCAAAGGCGGCAAAGCCCTGCCGCAGCCGGAGCTGCGCGGCGGCGTGCGGCACCTGCGGGGGGAGGACAGCGGCCCCCGCGCGGGCCGGCAAAGGCCGCAGGCCGCCCCGCTGGGCGAAAAAGCCGTGCGCGCGGCCTGGCAGCAGTTTGCAGCCGAAGCGTTCCCCGCATTGGCGCAGCGGCCTGTGGCCGTGCGCGGGGCCAGCGTCTACCTGCCGGTGCCGTTCCCGCCGGTCAGCCTGCATATCCTGCGGGCGGGCGTGTTTGCCGGCCGGGTGCAAAACGGCCGCTTTGTGCCCGAACAGCCGCTGTTTGCGGCGTACGGGGCGCTGTGCAAAAATCAGGAGCCGCTGACACTGCCCGACCCGCGCCCGGCGGCGTTTCTGCGCGGCGGCGAGAGCGAAGCCGCCGCGGCGCAGAACGGCTGGTGCTGCGTAACGGTGGACGGCTTTGCGCTGGGGGGCGGCAAGGTATCCGGCGGGCGGGTGAAAAACCACTATCCCAAAGCCCTGCGCAATTTGAAGTAAAACGGGCCGGAGCATGCCAAAGCGCCAAAAAACACTGTGCTGCGCGGGGTTTGGCCTTGAAGCGCGGCCAAAGATGTGTTACACTATTACAGTTAAGGAATTTGTGCCCTCCGGGGCGTTTTACAGGAGGAAATCCCATGTCCGGACATAGCAAATGGAACAACATCAAACGGAAAAAGGAAAAGACCGACGGCGCGCGCGCCAAGGTGTTTACCAAGGTGGGCCGCGAGATCAGCGTGGCGGTGCGCGAGGGCGGGCCGGACCCCGCTTCCAACAGCAAGCTGGCGGATCTGATCTCCAAGGCCAAGCGCATGAATGTGCCCAACGATAACATCCAGCGCATCATCAAAAAGGCTGAGGGCGGCGACAAGACCGAGTACGAAGCCATCACCTACGAGGGTTACGGCCCCGGCGGCGTGGCCATCATGGTCGAAACGCTGACCGACAACCGCAACCGCACCGCGGCCGACCTGCGCCATTACTTCGACAAGCACGGCGGCAACCTGGGCGCTGTGGGCTGCGTGGGCTTTTTGTTCAACCAGAAGGGCGTCATCGACATCTCGCTGGAGGATAAGGACCCGGACGAAGCAATGATGGACGCGCTGGACGCGGGCGCCGAGGACTTTGACGCCGGCGAGGAGGCCGCCGAGGTCACCACCAGCCCCGAGGATTTCTCGGCTGTGTGCAAGGCGCTGGAGGCCAAAGGCTACGAGTTTTTGTCGGCCGACGTGGCCATGGTGCCCACCACCACCACCACGCTGACCGACCCCGACCAGCTGACCAAGATGGGCAAGCTTCTGGATGCGCTGGAGGACAACGACGACGTGCAGAACGTCTGGCACAGCCTGGAAAATGAGGAGGACCTGCCGTAAGGCAGCTGCCGCCCGTATAACCATATGAGCGCAAAACGCCGCCGCACGGCCCGCAGGGGCTGCGCGGCGGCGTTTTTTGCGGCGGCGGGAAGCGTTTTGGCGCCGCGGCCCGGTGCTTTTTGCCCCGGCGCGGCTTTTGCCCCCGGCTCTGCGCGGGGGCGCCGTGGCCCCGGCCAGCGGATCTTTTGCATGCGGCGTGCCCGGAACACCGTTCGCTTTCCGACCCGGCCACGCTGCCAGCGCTCACCCGCCTGCGCCGCCCGCGCCCCCACCGAAACTTAAGCATTTCTTAAACATTTCCCGTCTATTCTTTTAATCTTCGCCCTGCTACAATAAAACCAGCAAAAGGGGAGGAACATACGATGGAATCAATATTGATCTGCGACGATAACCAAGACATCGTTGAAGCGCTGAAGATCTATCTCGGCGCCGAGGGGTACACCCTGTATACCGCCGCCAACGGCGCCGAAGCGCTGGAGGTGGTGGAGCAGCACAGCATCCAGCTGATTTTGATGGACATTATGATGCCCCGGCTGGACGGCATCACCGCCACGGCCCGCCTGCGGCAGAAAGGGAACATCCCCATCATTCTGCTCACGGCCAAAAGCGAGGAGACCGACCTGGTGCTGGGGCTTTCGGTGGGGGCGGATGATTATATTACCAAGCCGTTCCGCCCGGTGGAACTGATCGCCCGGGTCAAAAGCGTGCTGCGGCGCTACACCATGCTGGGCGGCATGGAGCAGCACCCCGGCCAGCTGGTGGTGGGCGGCCTTGCGCTGGACGACGAAAGTAAAACCGTCACCCTGGACGGCGAGCCGGTGGAGCTGACCCCGCTGGAATACAGCCTGCTCAAGCACCTGATGGAACATCCCGGCAAGGTGTTTTCCTCGCGGGAGCTGTACCGGGCGGTGTGGGGCGCAGCCCCGGTGTCCGGCGAGGGGGCGGTGGCGGTGCACATCCGCCACCTGCGCGAAAAGCTGGAGATCGACCCCGCTACCCCCCGCATCATCAAGGTGGTGTGGGGCCAGGGGTATAAACTGGAAAAGGCAAAGGAGGCCAACACATGAAAACGCTGGGAACAGGCCTTACACAGACGCGGGCCGGCAAGGCGCTGTGCGCGCTGGCGTTCACGCTGGCGTGCTTTATGGGGGCGTCGGCCATCGGCGGGGTGATCCTGGCCTCAAGGAGCGAATGCTACCGCCCCGCGGTGGCAAGCTATTACGACACCGACAACTGCGCCTACCAGGTGCAGCGCATGGCCAACCAGTTGATGCAAGCCTACGCGGCCGACGGCCTGCAGGCGAGCGCAGAGATCTACGAGGCGGATCAGACCAACCTGCGATTTCGCATCTCCCTTGTGGACGAGGACGGAACCGCACAGCAACTCGTGCGGGCAAACTACGACGATGATCAGAAAACGCAGTACGGAGTCCGGTACTATTTTGTATGTACAAAAGACGGAGCGTACACATCCCGGATCGTAGCCAACCGCGACAGTCTGCTGGAGGGCTGGGCGCCGGGGGGCGCGCCCCTGCCGGAGGAGCTGCTGGCCGAAGCCGCCGCGCTGGACAGCGCCCTGGCGGACGCGGAGGACCAGCTGGGCGAGCAGGCGGAGGCGGTTCCGGCCGACAAAGAAGAAACGGGCGCGGGAAACGCCCGGATCGCCGGTGTGTATCTGCTGGAAGCAGATCTGGCCGACCCCATTACAGTGCCGTCAAGCTATTCCGGAGGGCTGAAGTTCCAGTACGACCTGTTCAACGCGGTGTATCCGCTGCGCTATGCGTTCATTTGGATGATCGGCGTAGGCGCGGCGCTGGCGCTGGCCAACCTGATCCTGCTGCTGTGCGGGGCTGGCCGGCTGGCCGGGCGCGAAGGCGTGGTGTTCTGCTGGTTCGACCGCATCCCCATGGAACTTTCGCTCTGCGGGCTTTTGGCAGGCGGCGTCGTCGTGCTGTATGTGGGCGCTCAGTTTGGTATTACCCGGATCGGCGCATTCTTTTTTGCGTATGACGCCGTTTCGATCTATTCCTATGGCGGCGGTTCGGTGGCGCTGGGCGTGGCGGGCATCATCGGCGTTCTGGCCGCGGCGTGTACCGCGTTCGTGCTGGGGGTGCTGGCATGGGTGCTGGCCTTTGCCCGCGCGGCCAAAAGCGGCCATGCGTTCCGCAATTTCTGGAGCATCCGCTTTTTGGCCTGGCTGGCCGGGGTGGTGCGCTGCATGCGGCTGGCGCCCAAAACGGCGCTGATCGTAGCATGCTTTGTGGCGGTGAACGGCCTGGGCCTTGCGATGTGCTTTGGCCGCGTGGATTTTTTGTGGTTTGAGCCGGTGGACTACCTGCTGATCCTGCCGGTGCTGTGGTGCGTGGCCGGGGCGGTGGTGCTCTATTATGCCGCAGGGATGCAGCGGCTGTTCGAGGCGGCCCGGCGCATCGCGGCGGGCGATTACACCCAGCCCATTGCGCTGCGCGGGCTGGCCGGCCCGCTGTGTGAGCATGCCAGTACCCTGCAGAACATTGCAGCCGGGCTGAACACCGCCGTGGAACAGCGCATCAAAAGCGAACGCATGAAAACCGAGCTGATTACCAATGTATCCCACGACTTAAAAACGCCACTGACCAGCATCATCAATTACACCGATCTTTTGCAAAGCCAGCCTTTGCCCGAAAAGGCTGCCGAATACACCGCCGTGCTGGCGCGGCAGAGCGCGCGGCTGAAAAAGCTGACCGAGGATCTGATCGAAGCCAGCAAGGCGTCCAGCGGCGCCATGAGCTGCACGCTGGCCCCTGCCAGCCTGGCGGAACTGTGCGAGCAGGCGCTGGGCGAATACGCCCCCCGGCTGGAGCAGGCCGGCCTGACCCCGGTGCTGACCATGCCGGAGGACGGGCTGTGGGCCAACGTGGACGGCCGGCTGGTGTGGCGCGTGCTGGATAACCTGCTGGGCAACGCCTGCAAGTACGCCCAGCCCGGTACCCGGCTGTATGTGGCGGGCGAGGTCCGCGGGCACGAGGCGGTGGTCACGGTCAAAAACATCTCCCGCGAGCCGCTGAACATCTCGGCCGAGGAACTGATGGAGCGCTTTGTGCGCGGCGATGCCTCGCGCAGCAGCGAGGGCAGCGGGCTGGGGCTGTCCATCGCGCGCAGCCTGTGCGAGCTGCAAAACGGCCGGTTCCACCTGTCGGTGGACGGCGACCTGTTCAAAGCGGAGCTGGCCTTTGCTGTGTGCCCCGCGCCGGAACAGCAATAAATCACGGCCCCTGCGCGCCGGCTGCTGCCGACCGCCCGGGGGCCGAGCCTAGTTTTGCCCCGGCGGATCTGCAACAATAATCTC
>CAMFSB010000111.1 GCA_945982465.1 uncultured Faecalibacterium sp.
TGCAATATCGCACGGCCGCGGCCCTCCCGGTTGAGCATCATGGCGTGAGGCTTCTGGGGGTGGATCTGCGTGGCCGCGTCGATGCCCGCCTGAACGGTCTCCATTTCAATGTCCAGCAGGATCACATCGAACTCCAGCTCCAGCGCGGCCTGCACCGCCGCCGCGCCGGTGGCCACATCGGCCACCACCTCAAGGTCCGGCTCGCGGTTCAGTTCGCAGCGCAGATCCTCGCGCAGAATGTCGTTGTCTTCGGCAATGATGATGCGTATGCTCATACGCCGCCTCCTTTTTTGCCGCGGGCGGGCAGCAGCTTGGGCAGCAGCACATAAAAGCTGGTGCCCCGGCCCACCACCGTGTCCACCCGCAGCGTGCCCATGTGCTTTTTAACGATGCTGCGCACATAGTACAGCCCCAGCCCCCAGTTGGACTTGGAGTTTTTGCTGGAGTAGAACGGGTCGAAAATGCGGTTCAGATCGTACTTGCCAATGCCCACGCCGTGGTCGCGGATGCAGATCTCAATATTGCGCCGCCGCTCGCAGCAGCTAACCGCCAGCGGCTCGGTGCGGCGGGCGGCCAAGGTGGCCTCCCAGCCGTTCAGCAGCAAATTGACCAGCGCCGCGCACAGGTGGGCTTCGTCCGCCAGCACCTGCAGCCCGGGCGGCGAATGCACCTGCACCTGCGCTCCGGGGTATTTTTTGTGCAGGCCGTCCACAGCCTGGGCCACAATACGGTCCACCTCGCACTGCCGCATGGACAATGCGTTGGAACGGAAGCTCTTGTACAGCTCCTCCACATGGGCCAGCAAGCCGGCGTTGTTTTCGGCCAACTGGCGGGCGCATTCCCGCGCCTGCTCCAGGTCGGGGGGGTCGGCGGCCAGCTGTTCGTTGAGCCGGCGGCACAGCACCCGGTTGGTGAGCAGCTGGTTTTTGATGCCGTGCACAAACACGCTGCCGCCCATGCTCAGCGCGTCGTATTCCCGCTGCAGGCGCACCTCGTCTGCGTCCTCGGACCATTCCATGCGGGCCAGGCTCAGCATGGACAGCACGCCCACCAGCAGCGAAACGCCGTTGGCCACCAGCACCAGCAGGTAGGTGGGCGGCGAAAGATAGGGGTTCATGTACCACAGCCCCCGCCCCGCCATGTAGCCATCGCTGTAAAACAGGTACACCTGGGCGGGGTCCTGCGGGCAGTACAGGGCGTACAGGGCCGCAATGCTCACCAGCATCACGCAGCGGGCCAGCATGCTGTCGCGCACATAGCGGATGCGGGTGCTGCTGACCTCGCGCAGCAGCAGCCACACACCCAGCGCCAGATACGCCACCACCCACGCCAGCGATAGGTACACTGCGGCGCGCTGCGCGGCCTGCGTGCGGGCCGCAAAGGTAAACACCCGCGGGTAGTACAGCACCAGCGACACAGCCGGGCACACTGCCGCAGCCCACCAGTGGGCGCGCAGCCATTCGGCCAGGCGGCTGTCGCTGTGATGCAGCGCCACCAGCAAAAACAGGTACGGAAACAGGTACCGTCCCACCGCCAGCCCGTACCCCAGCTGCCGCAGCGTGAGCTGCAAATACTGCAGCCTGCGGCGCAGCCCGTCGGTCACAAACAGCACGGTGCTCAGGCTTTGGCCGATGCCGCCTTTTTTGGCGATGTAGATCAGCATGAATGTCAGGTACAGCAGCAAGCTGGCGGCCAGCGCGCACAAAAGGCCGTATTCCTTTTTGCGCTTGGTAAGCCACAGCACCGCAAACACAGCCAGCATGCTGGCCGCCACAATCAGAAGCATCGCCTTTTCCCCTCCCTGCGCGCCGGGCGCCGCAGCCGCCCGGGTCTTTGTTCCCTTACATTATAAGAAAACGCAGGGCACAAAACAAGGTTTGTGCCCCGCGCCGGACAATTTCTGTCAGTATGCAGGGGAAACGCGCAGCCGGAATTATTCGGCGGCCTCCAGCATCAGATCGAACATGACGTAGTCGGACACAGGCACCTCGGCCTCCACCGCGCCGCTGGCGATAAAGCCGTTCTGCTGCGATTTGTACAGCGCCTCGATGGTGCCATCGTTGATCTCGTCCAGCAGCTCGGCGCTGGTGAGCCACTCGGCGTCGCCGCGCTGGGCGTAAACGGTGTCCTTATCCAGGCCGCACTTGGCAGCGATCCATTCGCTGATCTGCTCGGCGTTGGCGGGATCGGCGCGGAAGTCCTTGGCCTTGTACAGGCCGCGCACAAAGCGCAGCAGCACGTCCTCTTTCTCCTCGGCGTACTTGGACATGCAGATCCAGGACGAAACCGAAGCGGACTGATCGGAAAAGGTCAGGTTGTCGGCCAGCTTGATCACGTCATCACCCAGCTGCTCGGTCACGGCCAGGGTGCTGGGGCTCCACAGGGCGCAGGCGTCCAGCGAGCCGGAGATCATGGCGCTGACGATGCCGGAGGCTTCCATCTCCATGCCCACGATGTCGCTGCGGGTCAGGCCGGCGGCTTCCAGAGTCTTGTCCAGGATGGCCTCGCTGGAGGTGCCGGGGGCGTAGCCCACGGTCTTGCCCTTCAGGTCGGCGGCGGTGGCAATGCCGTGGCTCTTGAGGGCCAGCACGGCGTCGCCGTTGCCGCAGTGGGCAAAGCAGAAGATCTTGGCGCGGCCGTTGATGCACAGCTTATGCGCGCCGGAGCCGATGTAGCCCACGTCGATGGAGCCGTTCTCCATGGCGGCGATGATGGTCGGGCCGTCGGCAAACTCCACCAGGTTAACGGTGATGCCCTGCTCTTCAAAGTAGCCGGCCTCGATGCCGGTGACCACTTCGACCAGGCTGGAGTAGTTGGGCATGTACGCCACGTTCAGGGTGACGGGGTCCAGCTTGACAGCCTCCGACGAAGCGGAACCGGTGCTGGAAGCGGCGACGGAGCTGCTGGACGAGGAATCGCCGCAGGCGGCCAGAACAGTGAGGGCGGCAGCCGAACCGGCAACCGTCAGGAAGCTGCGGCGGGAAATCTTTTTCATGGTTGTTTCCTCCATTATTGTAAATTTACAACGCTTTTTGTCTGCTATTGTCAGGGGGCCAGGCCGCCCCCCGCGGACCAATGGTTACTTGCGCACTTCCAGGTATTCCTTGTATACCTCGCCCCAGATCTCGTTCTTCAGCTTGGTGAACTCGGGCGACATGCGGGTCTCCTGCGTGCGGGGATAGGGGATGTCGATGTCCACGATGCGCTTGATGCGGCCGGGGCGGGCGCTCATGATCACGCAGCGCTGGCCCAGAATGATGGCTTCGTCCACATCGTGGGTGATGAAGAAGCAGGTCTTGCGCTCCTTCTGCCAGGTGTTCAGCAGGTCGGTCTGCAGCTGGGCGCGGGTCTGTGCGTCCAGCGCGCCGAACGGTTCGTCCATCAGCAGGATCTCCGGCTCGGCCGCGTAGGCGCGGGCAATGGCCACGCGCTGCTTCATGCCGCCCGACAACTCCTTGGGGTAATGGTCGGCGAACTTTTCCAGATCGACCATGCGCAGGTAGCGCAGCGCTTCCTGATCGGCCTGCTCGCCCTTGATGCCGCGCATTTCCAGCGCGAACTTTACGTTCTTCTGCACGGTGAGCCAGGGGAACAGCGCGTATTGCTGGAACACGACGCCGCGCTCGCGGCCCACGCCCTCGACCACATGGCCGTTGCAGGTGACGGTGCCCGAGGTGGGCGTCAGCAGGCCGGCGATGATGTTCAGCAGCGTGGATTTGCCGCAGCCCGAGGGGCCGACCACGGTGATGAACTCGTTTTCGTGGATGTCCAGATTGACCCCGTTCAGGGCCGTCATTTCACCCTTGCGGGTGTTAAAGATCATCTTGACATTGTCAATTTTGACCTTTACAGCTCTCTCTTCTCCTGCCATCCTGTCAGTTTCCTTTCTGCAAATTTAATCGCCTTTTCGACCAGAATGCCGATGATGCCGATGATGATAACGTACAGCAGCATGGGCTTGGTCTCATAGTTGGCGTTCATCGAACGGATCCGCATGCCAAGGCCGGCCTGCGCGCCGGTGGATTCGGCGGCGATCAGGGTGGTCAGCGCGGTGGAAGCGCCCAGACGAACGGCGGTGAGGATGAACGGCAGGCTGGCCGGCGCGATGACGCGGACGAAGATGTCCTTGTCCTTGGCGCCCAGCACGCGCGCTGCGCGGATCAGGGTATCGTCAATGTTCACAACGCCCTGATAGATGGTGATGCACATGGTCAGGAACGTGGCGATGGTGATGGTGATGACCTGGGGCTTGCGGCCTACACCGGCAGCCAGAACGATCATCGGCACATAGGCCAGGGGCGGGATGTTGCGGATAAACAGGATCCACGGCTGCAGAATGTTACGCACCGGTAAGTACCACGCCATCAGGATCGCGATGGGCAGCGCCAGCACAAAGCCCAGCACATAGCCCAGGCCCACCGAGATCAGGCTGCTGCCGATATCGGTAAGCAGCACGCCGCGGTCCCACATGACCTTGATCTGTTGGATTGTAACAATAATGTTGGGGAAGCTGCGGGATGTGGCCGGGATCACAGACAGGATCGACCACACCACAAGGGCGGCCAGGAAAGAGATCAGCAGCCAGGCCCGTGCCGGGATGCGGCTGGCAAGACTTCCGCTTTTTTTGTTCACGAAATCACCCTGCTTTCTTGTTTGGCCGGCGGCGCGGCACGGCGGCTTTGAACGGCAAAGCCGCGCGCCGACGGCAGATCATATTTCTGAACTAAGGATAACACATTTTGAAAAGAAAAAAAGGGGGAACTTTTATCCCCCCTTTTTTGTAATAATTCTGTAAATCTTTTTCTCTATGTAAAATAACCTTTGTGCAAACCGCACCAGAAGCTTTTACCGGCAGAAGATGGGGCTGACCCAGGCCGCGTCGCCGTTTTTGAGCCATACGCGCGCCCGGTACTGGCTGCCTTGCACAAGCGTAAGGGGCAGTTCGGCGTGCAGGGTGTACGCGGCGGCGGGGGCGGCGCGGCGCACGCGGAACTTGAACGCGCAGTGCCAGATAAAGTCATCCCGGTAGTGAGGGGTGGGGCCGAACTTTTCGGTGATGCGCTGCTCGCACTGGCGGTACTGGGCAAAGATGCGGGTGCCGTCCAGCAGCATACGCACCGGCAGCTGGTACACCTCGCCGTCCACCGTCAGGGTGAGCACATCGTCGATGCCGCCCTCCACCTCGAACACAAAGCCCTCGCGGCGCACCTGGCTGGGGCCCATCCACTTGCCGGTCTCAGTGCCGCGGTGGGTGGTCAGGCGGAACTCGCACCCGGTTTCGCTCTGCTCCACCACCTGCTGGCCAAAGCTGTTCCACAGCTTTTCCACGCTGAGCAGGCGGCCCGGCACCTCCAGCCGGCCCTGCCACAGCTTTTCGGCCGCGTCGGGGAACAGCCGGGTCTCGGGGCCCCAGCCGAACTCCACCTCAAACTTGAACGCAAAGCGCGCGGGCAGGCTCTGGCGCTCCCAGGTGCCGGAGTGCACCAGCATGGTCTCAAGGATATTGTCCTTCAGCACCTCCACCCGGTCGATGGCGTTGGCGGCGGTTACATCCAGCCGCAGCAGCCCTGCGCCGGGGGCGACCCGCCCGCCCATGGGCACGTCGTTGATGGTAAAATCGATGTCCATGCGGCTGCGGCTGACGCCGTAGGTGCGGCGCGCGCGCAGGCCCTCCCAGATATCCTCGCGGCTGCGGCTGCGCGCCAGCACGCACATCATACCGTGGCTGCTTTCGCCGGGCACGGTGTGGTTGTCGCCCGAGGCGATGCAGCCCACTTCGATGCCCCGGCGCAGCCCCTCCTCATAGCAGGTGACGCTGGTGCGCGGGCCCATGTGTTCGTGCCGTTCCATATCCAGCGGGCCGTCGTCGTTTTCGCTGCTGCCGTGGCTGGAATAGATCTCGGCGATGGGCGAAAACTCCGGGTCGTGGGTGTCCCAGTTTTTGCCGCGGCTGCCCGGCTGGTACGCCACGTGGTGCGGTACGG
>CAMFSB010000112.1 GCA_945982465.1 uncultured Faecalibacterium sp.
CGCCCCCCCCCACCCCCCGCCCCGCGCCGCCCCCCTCCGCACCCCGCGCCCAGCCCCACCCCCACCCCGGCCCGCCGCGGCCGGCTGCCGCCCCGCCAAAGGCGATGAATCCCCATTCCAGCGCTACCGCCAGCACCGCCCACAGCGCTAGTTCTCGCGCCGAGGCCTCCGACCCGGCCTGCACTGGGCCGGCCGGGCGCCCCGGCCGCCAGGCCGCCGCCGGCAGCCAGCCCAGCTGCGAAAGCCCGTGCCAGGCCAGCAGCGCCATAAATACCAGCATGCAGCCGCTGGCGGCCGCGTTCAGCACAAACGTCATAGCACGCTCCTCAATGCGAAAGCATATACACCGCGCCGTAGGCGTTGAACAGCACCGCCGCAGCGCACAAAAACCATTCCCAGTCGCGCACAGGGCGGGGCGGGCCGTCCGCGGCCCAGGCCTCGGCCAGCAGCACATAGGGGATCAGGTCCACCGTGTACCGCGCGCCGAACTGCCATCCGCCCAGCGTTTCGTGCAGGCACAGCGCCGCCAGCCCCGCCGCAAAGCAGAACAGGGCCGCGCCATCGCGCAGCGCAGCGCTGCGGCGGACTGCCTTGCCGCACAGCCGCACGGCCCACCACAAAAACACGGGGTTGGCCGCAAAAAGCAAAAAGCCGTTGAATACCGGAAACTGCAGATCCAGCCCGGCCGTGAGCGTGACCGGGCGCAGCAGGTTTTTCAGGTTGGGCAGCAGGTACTTTGCGCTGAACTGGCCGTCCTCCAGCCGCTGGAACTCGGGCAGGTAGGTGTGGCCGAACTCCAAAATGCTGCCGAACCGGGCGTAATTGTACGCCGCCAGCGCCGCGCCCACAGCGGCGGCCGCCAGCACCGGCAGCCAGAACGCCGCGCCCGGGACCCGCAGCCGCACGCCGCGCCGGCGGGCATGCGTGCCCGGCAGGGCGGGGCGCACCGCGCACCGGCCCAGCAGCGCCAGCAAAAACGCCGCCAGCAGCAGGATGGAAAAGGGCCGGCACCCCACCGCCAGCGCCAGCAAAAACGCCGCAAGCGTATGCCGGGCCGTGCCCTCGCCTGCCGCGCAGTACAGCCCCCAGGCCGCCAGGGCGAAGTTCAGCCCCTGGGCCAAAAACCACACCCCGCCGTTGGTGGACATCCAGTATAAGTTGGAGCCGGCCGTGCACACTGCCGCCCACCATACGCAGGCGGCCGGCGCAAAGCCCCGCCGGGCAAACAGGCAGTACACCCCGGCCGCGCCCGCGGCGCCGTACAGCGCCGCCAGCAGGTGGGAGGGCACGCCCCCAGCCCCACACAGCAGCACCCACGGCAGCTCGAACACACCCGGCACCGGCGGGAAGCTGTGGTAATACACCCCGTTGTAAATGGCCAGCTCCAGCCAAGGGTAGTTTTCGCCCCCGGCGATGTAATTGCGCCCGGCCAGCCAGTTTCCGGCCATCAGGGCGTAACTGTCGTAGGGGCTGTGGGCCAGCAGCGTGCCGCCGGCCAGCGAGTGAACCAGCAGATACGAAAGCGCCAGGCCCCCCAGCAAAAAGCAAAGGGGGCGGCCGTATGCGGCGCGGGTCTGTTTGTTCATCGCGCGGCTCCTTCCTCCGCCGGGGCGCGCAATGGCGCCGGCGGCCTTTCCTTTATTGTATGCGCGCGGGCATACAAACGCCAGATACGCGGCTCTAAAGCTGTTTTAAGGCCGCTTTAAGATTGTTTGAGCCACAAGCAAAAAGGGCGGGCAGCCCGTGCCCGCCCCTCTGGGTGCGTTGATGCGTTTGCTTAAAAGCCGTAAGCCGTACGCGGGAACGGCAGCACGTCGCGGATGTTCTGGATGCCCGTCAGGTACATCAGCATCCGTTCAAAGCCCAGGCCGTAGCCCGCGTGCTCCACACCGCCGAACCGGCGCAGGTCCAGGTACCAGCCGTAGCTGGATTTGTCCAGCCCCAGATCGTCCATGCGGGCCACAAGCTTGTCGAAATCCTCCACGAGATGTATGCCTAAAAACATCACGCCGATGCACTCCACGATACTTGGGATAGTCGGTGACGAACACCGGCTTTTTGAACACCACCTCAGTCAGGTAGCGCTCGTGCTCGGTCTGGATATCCACGCCCCATTCCACGGGGAACTGGAACTTTTTGTTGTTCTTTTGCAAAATCTCGATGGCGTCGGTGTAGCTGACGCGGCCAAACTCGCTGCCGGCCACCAACTCCAGCCGTTCGATCAGGCCCTTGTCGATGAACTGGTTGAAAAAGGCCATCTCGTCGGGGCAGTTATCCAGCACATAGCGGATGATGTACTTGGTCATGGCCTCGGCGGTATCCATATAGCCGGCCAGGTCGCAGAACGCCATTTCCGGCTCGATCATCCAGAACTCGGCCGCATGGCGGGTGGTAAAGCTCTTTTCGGCGCGGAAGGTGGGGCCAAAGGTGTACACCTTGCCGAACGCCATGGCCATAGCCTCGGCCTCCAACTGGCCGGAAACGGTCAGGTTGACCGGCTTTTCAAAAAAGTCCTGGCTGTAATCCACCGCGCCGTCGGCGGTTTTGGGCACGTTGGCCAGGTCCAGCGTGGTCACCTGGAACATCTCGCCCGCGCCCTCGCAGTCGCTGGCGGTGAAGATGGGCGAATGGGCATAGACAAAGCCGTTCTCCTGGAAAAAGCGGTGGATGGCATAGGCCGCCACGCTGCGCACGCGGAACGCCGCGTTGAAGGTGTTGGTGCGGGGGCGCAGCGTAGGCATGGTGCGCAGATACTCCATGCTCATCTTCTTTTTCTGCAGGGGATATTCGTCGGCCGGGCAGGTGCCCAGGATCTCAACGGAATCGGCGTTCAGCTCAAAGGGCTGCTTGGCGCCGGGGGTCAGCACGATGCGGCCCGTGACCCGCAGGCTGGAATACAGGCCCGTATGGGTGATCTCGTCGTAATTGGGCAGCTTGGCGGCTTCCAGCACCACCTGCAGCGTCTTGAAGCAGCCGCCGTCCGACAGGGCGATAAAGCCGATGTTTTTGGAATCGCGGATATTCTTGGCCCAGCCGCACACGGTCACAGGCGTGCCGTCGGCCGGGGTGTTTTTATACAGCGATACGATCTCGGTTCTTTCCATCAAAATTCAACTCCCTCACAGTTTACGCGGCAGGGCATCCGCTGCCCGCGCGGCCAAACGCCCGCTTGCGCGCGCTTTTGGCGGGCTGTAGCACATGCGCCACAATAATATACCATTATATGTTCTTTCGCGCGGGATGTAAAGAGCGAAACCGCCGTTCCGCCCGCAGGCCGGGGCCGGTTTGCCGCCGCCAGCGGGTTTTGCGCCCCTGTGTGCGGAGCGCAGACGCCCGATTCTGCAAGGGCAAGAGCGCAGTCGGGCGGCGGTTTGCGCCCCTGTGTGCGGGGCGCAGGCCCCGGCTCACCCCGCCCCGAACAGGGCCGCCAGCGCATGGCCCGCCAGCTGCGCGGAGTACAGCGCCTCGTTGAGATTGTTGCCGTGGCCGCCGATCTCGATCAGCAGGCTGCCGGTGGTCAGGTCCTGGTTATAAAAGCGGTAGCTGAACAGCACCGGCCGGGTCAGGCCGGGGTACATGCCCTCCAGCACGCTTTCCCACGCGGCGGCAAAGCGCAGGTTCTGCTGGTAGTTGGGCAGCTGCACGGTGGTGCCGTTGTCGCACCCACAGATGATCATGACCTGGGCGGCCTGCCGCCCGCCCACGGTGCACACCGGGGCCACACGGCTGCCGCCGGTCTCAATGGCGTCGCGGTGCACATCCAGCACCACTTTGATGCTGGGGTACTGCGCCAGGTAGCTCTGCACCACGGCGCGGGAATTATCGTAGCTGCCGGTGTAGCTGGGGTAATCGTTCAGCGTGGTGTCGTGCAGCGTGGCAACGCCCGCGGCGTTCAGTGTATCGGCCAGCACCTGGCCCACCGCACACATATCCACCGCCCGGTCGGTGCTGCGGGCGGTGTCGGCCGGGTCGAACCACAGCCCGGCGGAAAGGCGGTAGGTCTCGGTGGCGTGGGTGTGCATCACCAGCACCTGCGGCTCGGCGCTGTTCAGCTCTACCGCGAACGGCAGGCCCTGGCCGATGGTCTGGGCCACCGTCTGCGCCGGCACGCTGGTGTTGTTTTTGATGCTGCCCGCCCCGCAGGGAATGTAAGCGTCGCCCGTGCCCTGGCCGTAGGTTTTTTCCACCACAGTGCCGTACACCGCGGGGCGCAGGCTGTCGTCCCACAGCGGGTACCAGGGCACGTCCGTTCCGGCGGTGGGCTGCGCGGCGCCCGGGGTGGGCTGGGGCGCCGGCGGGGCGGCGCTTTCGCCCGTGCCGGATGGTTCGCCAGCGGCGGGGGCAGCACAGGCGGCCAGCGCCGCCAGCGCGCCGGCGGCCGCGCCCGGCGCGTGCAAAAGACAGGCCGCCCCGATCAGCACGCCGGGGGCACCCGCACACAAAGCCAGCAGCAGGGCGGCGGCCAGCGCCGCCTGCCGCAGCATCCTCCTTTGCATACGCCGCCCCCTCCCGCAAAACACTCTCACAGCGTTGTATGCGGCGGCCGGGCAAATTTATGCCCCCGGCGGGCGGCGCAGGCAAAGCAGGGGCGGGTGCACCATACAGGCGGTGCTTGGCTCGCGCGGGGCGCGGGCGGGCCGGAGCCGCGCAGGGGTAAAGCTCCCCCGGGCACAGGCGGGGGCAGGCCGGCGCGGCACAGGGGCAGGCTGCCCGGGCAAGGCCCGGCTCAGTTTGCCAGCCAGCACAGCTGCGGCACCGTAAAACCCGGCTGCAGCGCCCGGTTGATGGCCGCGCCCAACAGCGCCGCCCCGTGGGAAATAACCGAATCCAGCGCGCGGGGCGTTACCACCAGGTCCTCGCCCTCCCGGGCGGCCATCAGCGTGGGGATGCCCGCCGCCACCACCGGCACGCCCAGCCGCCGTTCGGTCAGACTTTTGGCGCTGGCGGGGTCATCCGGGCACAGGCCCGTATCCGAAAATTGCAGCGTGCGGCCCAGCCGCTGCGGCTCGGCCGACATCAGGCTGTCCACGCACAGCACCGCCGCGGGCTGCATAGCCGCCACCAGCGAGGCCAGCATCTGCTGCAGCGAAATGCCGGTGGCCGCCGCCACGCCCGGCGCTACGGCCGCCACCGGCCGCACCCCGGGCAGCGGCGCGCCCCAGCTTGCCGCCACCGGCCCCATGGTCACCAGCACCTTCTGCACTGTGCGGGGGCCCAGGGCGTCGGCGGTGACGCGGCGGTTGCCCACCCCCACCACCAGTACCGGCCCTTTGGCAGGCAGCAACGCGCGCAGCTCGTCGGCCGCCAGCTCGATCACACGCTCGTCCCGTTCGTCCAGAATGCTGACGGCCGGCGTTTCCAGCGTAACATACCGGCCCCGAGGCCGGGCCAGCCCGTTGCGCGTGATCTGCACCCGCGTGACCGTGACCCCGCCGCTGCGGGCCGTGGCGATGCGCACGCCCGGGGGCCGCGGCGCGCCGCGTTGCTGGGCGCGCACCCGGCCGCACCGCTCGTCGGCCAGGTCGGTATGGATGGTTTGGTTTGTCATTTGCGCGTTCACCTCAAGGCACAGTGTCGGCAAAGCAAAACTTTCGCAAACAATTTTTCAAAAATGCTTGCTTCGCCGCCGCAGTTGTGATAATATAAGGTGCACTGTTATAGGTAGCTAAGGAGGTGGAACGAATGCCTAATATCAAATCCCAGAAGGACCGCGTTGTGCAGGCCGCTAACGAGCAGGCTCATAACAAAGCCATCAAGACCAACCTGAAAACAGTCGTGAAGAAGGCAAACGCTGCCATCGATGCAAACGCCGCTGATAAGGACGCCACTGTCCTGGCTGCTGTTTCCGCGATCGACAAGGCCCGCGCCAAGGGTGTCATCAAAAAGAACCCCGCTTCCCGCACGATCAGCCGCAGGGCCAAGCGTGCGAACAAGGCAGCTTGATTTTGCCCCTGCCCAATGGTTGACTTACGACA
>CAMFSB010000113.1 GCA_945982465.1 uncultured Faecalibacterium sp.
GTCTGTACCACGGCGGATCTGTTCGTCGGCCAGCCGTTCAAATTCATCGTAATTTACGCTGCCGTCCGGGTTCATGGGGGTGATCAGTGCCGTGCCGGAGCCGGTGAATACAGGTCTTTTCATGGATGGTATGCTCCTTTCCCGATCAAAAACAAAATAAAAACCGGTTTGACGCTTTTACATCAAACCGGTTTTTTACAGAGAAAAGGGGGAGAGTTAGTCGAGGTAACCCTTTACTGCCAGCAGCTCCGCCAGCAGCACGCCGCCGCCGGCAGCGCCGCGCAGCGTGTTGTGGCTCATGCAGGTGAACTTGTAATCAAACAGGATATCCTCGCGCAGGCGGCCGATGGACACCGCCATGCCGTTTTCCAGCATGCGGTCCAGCTTGGGCTGCGGGCGGTCGGGCTGATCAAAATAGTGCAAAAACTGCTTGGGCGCGCTGGGCAGCTCCATCTCCTGCGCCGGGCCGCGGAAGTTCTGCCATGCCTCAATCATCTGCTCCTTGGTGGGCTTTTTCTCAAAGCTGGCGAACACGGCAGCCGTGTGGCCGTCCGATACCGGCACGCGGTAGCACTGGGCGGTGATCAGCGGCGCTTCGGCGCACACAATCTGGTCGCCGTCAATGTGGCCCCACAGCTTCAGCGGCTCCTTTTCGCTCTTTTCTTCCTCGCCGCCGATGTAGGGGATCACATTATCCAGGATCTCAGGCATCCGGTCAAAGGTTTTGCCCGCGCCCGAGATGGCCTGGTAGGTACACACCAGCACCTTGCTGACGCCGAAATCCTTCATCAGCGGATGCAGGGCGGGCACATAGCTTTGCAGGCTGCAGTTCGACTTTACCGCCACAAAGCCGCGCTTGGTGCCCAGGCGACGGCGCTGGGCGGCAATGATCTCCACATGATCGGCGTTGATCTAAGGCACGACCATCGGCACCTCCGGCGTAAAGCGGTGCGCGCTGTTGTTGGAGACCACCGGGCATTCTGCCTTGGCGTAGGCTTCCTCCAGCGCACGGATCTCCTCTTTTTTCATGTTCACCGCGCAGAAAACAAAATCCACCTGCGAGGCCACCTGCTCCACATCGGCGGCGTCAAGAACCACCAGCTTCTTGACGCTTTCCGGCATGGGGGTAGACATGGCCCAGCGGCTGCCAACGGCTTCTTCGTAGGTTTTGCCGGCGCTGCGGCCCGAAGCGGCCACCGCCGTCAGACGGAACCAGGGATGCTGTTCCAGCAACGTCACAAAGCGCTGGCCCACCATGCCGGTCGCGCCTACCACGCCTACCTTGTATTGTTCTTTCATAAATAACGCCCCATTTCTTTTGTTCGGAAACGGCCTGCCCCTCTAAGGCCAACATCCGCTTGCAAACTTACACACGATGCAATATAATAGTAAAAGTTTACGTGTATCGTTAATATTAGCATTTCAGCCAAAATCTGTCAATGTGTGAAAAGAAAAGGAACCCCGTTTTATGCTGAAAAAAGAGTTTTGGTACGACCTGCCGAAAGAGCAGATTGCGCAGCAGCCCGCCGACCCGCGGGACGCCGCGCGCCTGATGGTGCTGCACCGGGGCAGCGACGCCGTTGAACACCATATCTTCCGTGAACTGCCCGACTTTTTGCAGCCCGGTGATCTTTTGGTCGTCAACAATTCCAAGGTGCTGCCGGCACGCATCATCGGCACAAAGCAGCCCACGGGCGCTGTGTGCGAGCTGCTGCTGCTGCGCCAGGTAAAAGGAGATCAGTGGGAATGCCTGGCAAAGCCCGGCAAACGGATGCAGCCGGGGACGGTCGTTTCGTTCGGCGACGGCAGCCTGACCGCCGTGGTGGACGAGACCGAACCGGACGGCAATAAGCTGGTGACGTTCTCCTATGATACGGAAACGCTGTACGAAAAGCTGGACGCCTTTGGAAAAATGCCGCTGCCGCCCTATATCACCCGGCAGCTGGAGGATCAAAGCCAGTACCAAACGGTCTATGCCAAGGAGCTGGGCAGCGCCGCGGCGCCTACGGCCGGGCTCCATTTTACGCCGGAGCTGATGGATATCATCCGCGCAAAAGGTGTGGGCATCGCCGAGGTCACACTGCATGTGGGTCTGGGGACGTTCCGCCCGGTCAAAGAGGATGAGATCACCGATCACCAGATGCACAGCGAATGGTACAGCGTCCCCCAGCAAACGGCAGATCAGATCCATGCCGCCCATGCCGCGGGGCACCGGGTCATTGCGGTGGGCACTACCAGCTGCCGCACGCTGGAGGCTGTGGCCGCCCAGTACGGCGAGATCCGGGCCTGCAGCGGCAATACCGATATTTTCCTGTACCCGGGCGTGCCGTTCCGCTGCATCGACGGCCTGATCACCAATTTCCATCTGCCGGAAAGCACGCTGATCATGCTGGTCTCCGCTTTTTACGGGTACGAAAAAACCATGGCCGCGTATAAGACAGCGGTAGCGGAGCATTACCGCTTTTTCAGCTTCGGCGACGCCATGCTGATCGTGTAAAGCGGCTTTGCGCATCTTTTTTATTGTATGCGCCCGGCCGTTTTGTATGCCTCACCGGAGCAGGTGATGTGCACAACGCAAGTCCGCGCCTGTTCTGCGCGGAAGAAAGGAAACAATTATGCCCTCGCTGACTACCTACCGCCTGCTGAAGCAGGAAAAAAACGCCCGGCGCGGTGAGTTTTGCACCGTGCACGGCACCGTGCAGACCCCGGCGTTCCAAAATGTTGCGACCTGCGGCGCCATCAAGGGCGGGCTTTCGGCCTTTGACCTCAAGGAGATCGGCGCGCAGGTGATGCTGTGCAACACCTACCATTTGCATCTGCGCCCAGGTGACAAACTGGTTGCCGAGCTGGGCGGGCTGCACAAATTTACCCGCTGGGACGGCCCGATCCTGACCGACAGCGGCGGGTTTCAGGTATTCAGCCTGTCCAAGCTGCGCAAGATCACCGAGGAAGGCGTCACCTTTGCTTCGCATCTGGATGGGCGCCGCATTTTTATGGGGCCGGAACAAAGCATGCAGATCCAGGCAAACCTGGGCTCGACCATTGCCATGGCGTTTGACGAGTGCGTGGAAAACCCTGCGACCCACGACTATGCCAAGGCCAGCTGCGAGCGCACCGCGCGCTGGCTGGAGCGCTGCCGGGCCGAGATGCTCCGGCTGAAGCAGCAGGGCGCCGCGGTGAACCCGGATCAGCTTCTGTTCGGCATCAACCAGGGCTGTACCTTTGCGGACCTGCGGGTAGAGCACATGAAGCGCATTGCGGACATGGAACTGGACGGTTACGCCATCGGGGGGCTGGCCGTTGGCGAGCCGGCCGAGGTGATGTACGAGATCATCAGCGCGGTGGAGCCGTTTATGCCCAAAGACAAGATCCGCTATCTGATGGGGGTGGGTACGCCGGGCAATATCATCGAGGCCGTGTGGCGCGGCGTTGATCTGTTTGACTGCGTTATGCCCAGCCGGAATGCCCGGCACGGCCACCTGAACACCTGGAACGGTGTGATCAACATCAAAAACGCCAAGTACGAACGGGACGAACAGCCCATTGACCCGCAATGCGGCTGCCCGGTGTGCCGGAACTTCTCGCGGGCATACGTCCGGCACCTGTTCAAGGCCGAGGAGATCCTGGGCATGCGTCTGGCCGTGATGCACAATCTCTGGTTTTATAACCACTTGATGACCCGCATCCGCGACGAGCTGGACCAGGGCACCTTTGAATCCTTCCGCAGCGAATATGCGGGCCGGTTGGATGCGAGGATTTGATACTTTTTTCTTGCATATTCGTACACGAAACAGTATAATAAGGATATCTATTTGAGAGGAGATTTCTGCATGTTTCTTTCTACACCAACTGAAGGTTATCTGAGCCTTGGTATTACCATGGTCATCATGCTGGCTCTGCTTTATTTTATGATCTATCGCCCGCAGAAAAAGCAGGAGAAAAAGGACGCCGCAATGCGTTCGAGCCTGGAGATCGGCGATAAGGTCACGACAATCGGCGGTGTCATCGGTCGCGTTGTGGCGATCGCTGATGACTCGATCCTGCTGGAGACCGGCAAAGACCGCGTGAAGATCCGCTTTACCAAGAGCGCGATCGGCGCGGTCGAAAAACTGAACATGGAGGACGCTTCCAAAAAGGATGCGCCTGCCGCCAAAAAGGACGCTGCCAAGAAGTAACCTTTTGTTGTCCACATGAAAAAACGCCTCCCCGCATACATTGGTTAGTGGGGAGGCGTTTTATTTATGGCTGCACAAACAAAAAGCAACATTCGTCGTACATTTTCGGTTGGACAGGTTCTGCTTTGCACACTGGCAGGGCTTGGCGTTATGATGCTGTTCATCTGCCTGTTTGCCGCCTTGCTGGTCAGGCGCAGCCTGCCGCAAACACTGCTTGCGCCGTTTTCCACAATAGCGGCCTGCCTGGGGTGTTTTTCGGCCGCCTGGCTGCTTGCGCGGCTGCGCGGTGAAAACGGGCTGCTGTGCGGCGCGATCATATTTGCCGCTGGCTTTTTGCTGCTGTGCGGCTGGTCCTGGATCAACGGCAGCCAAAGCATCGAGGGTTTTGCGCTGGTGCGTACACTGCTGCTGCTGGCCAGCAGCAGCGCAGGGGGATACCTGGGCATGCTTTGGGCGGAAGGCCATCCACACCGCCGCTGAAATATGTACAGTATAAATGCTTGTCGGTCGATTTGCGGGAGGATCCCGTGTTTGCCGGCGTTTGCTGCAATGGACAGTTCTGCAATAGCCGGCTCGTTTTAAAAAAGCGTGCCGGCTGTTTTATCAAACCATAAAAATAGCCGGGCATACCATCGCCGGGCGGCGCATACAGTGTGGTAAAAAAGGAGGACAAGCGGATGTGGGTATATCCAACCAACCGGCCTCAACCGGGGGCAGAACCGGATCAAACAAAGCCAGAGCCGCACGGCGCAAGCCGCATTGCTGCGGAGCTGCGCTTTTCTGATGGGACGCGCGCCAGGCATGATCGGCCCGCCCCCGGGCGCGACGGTCAGACAGCGGCGCCCGAGGCAGGCACGGCTGCGCAGAACACGATCCTTTTCCCGGGCAGGGATTCCCAACCGCAGGCAAATGGCCCGGCCGCCGATCATACAGCTGCCGCGCCGGCGCACAGCCGGGCAGCGGCCGCGGTGCCGCGCAGACAAAATGCGCGCTCAACCAGCAAAGCCGGCCTGCCGTTTGCACTGCTGTATGCCGCCGGCCTTTTGCTGGGCGGCGCACTGTACGGATGGTGCGGCCAGAAAGAACTGCTGTTCCTGCAAACGTATCTGAATCTGCTGAAAAGTTCCTATCTCGCAGCACCACCGTTTAATCTGTTCGTGATGCTGTTTGCCTGCGCAGCTATTGCGGTCACACTGGCATTGATCTTCAGCCTTTGCGCCTTTGGTGTGCCGCTGCTGTTTTTGTTCGTGACGGTAAGCGGGATCGGTACGGGACTGGCCGCAGCAGGTCTGTTTGCGCAAAATGCGTGGAAAGGGATTTTGCTTTATGCTGTACTTATGGGCGTTTATAACGCGGTTGTCGGCTGCTGCATCTGCATCCTCAGCAGGCCGGGCGCGGCGGTTGCAATGGGGCTTTTTGCTGCGGTCTTGAACCCGCAGCGCAGTGCCTGTGCACTGGGCGATCGGCATATTTCGCGGCTGCGGCTGCCTATTGATGCTTCTGGCCCCGCTGTGCGGTCTGTGTGCTGCGTTTTCCGGATTTGCCGGGAAGATCGTGCCCATATAAAAGCCATCAAAAACAGATTCAGCGGCGTTTCCGCTTTGGGGAATCCGAAGCGGGCGCTGCCGGGTCTGTTTTTTGCGTGCCGTCATCTGTTTGTTCCATAAAGGAAAGATTTGACAGGGGAGACGCGTTGGCTGCGCTTCGCAGCTGAGCTTCGTTGATGTGGGTGT
>CAMFSB010000114.1 GCA_945982465.1 uncultured Faecalibacterium sp.
CTGCGCGGCGGGGACTCTATGGCAGACGGTCGGCCACACCGCCCGGCCGCAGCCTACTGTTTCCACCCCGCCGCTGCGCGGCGGGGAGCCCAATGGCAGACGGTCGGCCGGGGGAAAGGGGCGGTAAAGCAGAGGTTGGGAGGTTGGCTTTTAGACGCGCTCCTCAGCCGCAAGGCGTTCCCGCTCCAAGCGGGATTTTATCTCATCGGTTTTTTTTGCGATGCGCGGAGGGATCATCTTTCTGCCGGCGTCGGGTGTATCTCTATCCCGTGCGAAGCCCTTAGACCCCCTTATAAATCCCCCTCTGCGCAAAAGCATTTTGCGCAGGATCAAAAAGTTTTTGCCCCGCTTTTTTCAAAAAGCGGGAAAGCCGAACGCCCCCGGCCTTACTCCCGCCCGCGGCGGCGGTAGAACAGCGTGCCGGAGCCGCGGTCGGAGAACATTTCCAGCAAGATCGAGTGCAGCACCCGGCCGTCGATGATGACCGCCTCGTGCACGCCCTGATAGATGGCGTCGGCCATGCCGCCGATCTTGGGGATCATGCCGCCCGCGATGATGCCCGCGGCCTTGTAGCCCTCGATCTCGGACACCTCCACCTCGGGGATCAGGGTGCTTTCGTCGTTTTTATCCCGCAGCAGACCGGCGATGTCGGTCATGGACACCAGCTTTTCGGCCTTGAGCGCAATGGCGATCCGGGCGGCGGCGGTGTCGGCGGTGACGGTGGAGGGGTTGCCCTCGTCGTCCATGCCCACGTTGTCGATCACCGGGATAAAGCCTGAATCCAGCAGGTTGTTGATCAGGGTGGGGTCCACCTGCTGGATCTCGCCCACATAGCCCAGCCGCTCGTCCTTTTGGGTGCAGCGCAGCATCTGGCCGTCCATGCCGCACAAGCCCACGCCCCGGCCGTGCAGCTTTGCCACCAGGTCCTTGTTGACCTTGCCGGCCAACACCTGCTGCACGATCTCCATGGTGGGGCCGTCGGTCACGCGCAGGCCGCCCTCAAAGTGGCTTTCCACGCCCACCTTGTTCAGCATGTCATTGATGGCCGGGCCGCCGCCGTGCACCAGCACCACCCGCACGCCCAGCAGCGTCAGGGTGACCAGATCGTTCATCACGGCGTTTTTCAGCGTTTCGTTCACCATGGCGTTGCCGCCGTATTTGATGACCATGGTTTTGCCGTGGTATTTCTGGATATAGGGCGTCGCTTCGCTGAACAGCAGCGCCATTTCTTCATTTTTCATACCGTCCACCCGTCTTTCCGGTTGTATGCCGCGTCAGCTGCGGTAGTCGCCGTTGATGCGCACATAGTCGTAGGTCAGGTCGCACCCCCACGCCTTGCCCTCGGCGTCGCCGCAGCCCATATCCACCTTGACCAGAATGTCGTGGGCCGACAGCACCTTGCTGGCTTCCTCCTCGCTGTAGGGGTGGTAGGCGGCGTTTTCGCACACAAACACCTCGCCGTACTCGCTGGCAAGCCGCACCGATACATGCTCGATGGAAAAATCACCGGGCGTGTAGCCGATGGCGCACAGGATGCGCCCCCAGTTGGCGTCGCGGCCGAACACCGCCGCCTTGAACAGGTTGGAGCACACCACGCTCTTGGCTACAGCGCGGGCCGTGGCGTGGTCGGGCGCGCCGGTCACCTGGCAGGTGATCAGGTGGGTGGCGCCCTCGCCGTCCGAAGCGTGCAGCGCGCACATGTGCTCGGCCACAGCGTGCAGGGCGGCCACGAACTTGTCGTACTCCGCGCCCTCGGTCTCCACGGGGGCGTTGCCCGCCAGGCCCGAGGCCAGCAGCAGCAGCGTGTCGTTGGTGGAGGTGTCCAGATCCACGCTCATCTGGTTGTAGGTGGTAGGCACCACGGTCTGCAGCGCCTGTTTGAGCAGGGCCGGGCTGACGGCCGCGTCGGTGGTGTAAAAGGCCAGCATGGTGGCCATGTTGGGGGCGATCATACCGCTGCCCTTGCCAATGGCGCCCAGCCGGCAGGTCTTGCCGCCCAGCTCAAACTCAATGGCGTATTCCTTGGGGTAGGTGTCGGTGGTCATGATGGCCATGGCGGCCTTCAGGCTGCCGGTGACCGAGGCTTCCAGCAGGGCAGCCGCCTCCGGGATGCCCTTTGCAAAGGGGTCGATGGTCATAGGCTGGCCGATCACGCCTGTGGACGCGGGCAGCACGTCCTCGGCCGGGATGCCCAGCGCCTCGCCCACCAGCGTGCAGCAGGCGTTTGCCAGGTCCACGCCGTTGGCCGCGCAGGTGTTGGCGTTGCCGCTGTTGACCAGCACGGCCTGGGCGTAGCCATCGGCCAGATGGGCGCGGTCCACCTTGATGGGCGCGCCGTACACCTTGTTGGTGGTGAACACGCCCGCCGCCGCGCAGCGCACCTCCGCCTTGATGATGGCCAGATCCAGCTTGTTGGGGTTGGCCCGGAACCCGGCATGCACGCCGGCGGCCGCAAAGCCTTTGGCAGCGCACACGCCGCCGGGAATGACTGTATATTCCATGAAATCCCTCTCCTGATGGTTTGATCTGCGGACAAAACGCCCCGGCAGGGCTTATTCCAGGCCGGTGGCTTCGTCCAGCCCCAGCAGTACGTTCATGCACTGCACCGCCGCGCCCGACGAGCCTTTGCCCAGGTTGTCGAACAGGGCGATCAGCAGCATCTGGCTGCCGTCGGGGCTGGCGGTGACGTACAGCTCCATTTTGTCGGTGCCGCGCAGCCCGCCGGCCGAGAGCATGCCGTCAGCGGGCAGGTCGTTCAGCCCGTGGACGGTGATCTGCGCTTCGCCGGCGTAATACTGCGCCAGCGCGCCGGCCACTTCGGCCGGGGTTTTGCCGGCCAGCAGTTCCATGCGCAGCGGCACGGCGACTTCCATGCCGGAATAGTAATCGTCCACGATGGGGCAAAACACCGGCGGGGCCGCAAGGCCGGCCACGGCCTGCATTTCGGGCAGGTGCTTGTGGTGCAGCGTCAGGCCGTAGGCGCGGGGCGCGTCGTACCCGGCGGGCAGGGGGCTGCCCTCGTACTCGGCGATCATCTTTTTGCCGCCGCCGGAATAGCCGGTCAGGCTGTGGCAGGTGAACGGGTAATCCGCCGCCGCCAGCCCCAGCTCCACCAGCGGGCGGGCCAGCGCGATAAAGCCGCTGGCGTGGCAGCCGGGCACCGCCACGCGGGCGGTGGTGCGCAGCGCTGCCCGCTGGCCGTGCAGCTCGGGGAAGCCGTACACCCACCCGGGCGCAGTGCGGAACGCGGTGGAAGTGTCCAGCACCTTTACATCCGGCCGCAGCAGCGGCACCACCTCGCGGCTGGCCGCGTCCGGCAGGCACAGAAACGCCAGGTCGGCGCGGTTGATGGCTTCGGCGCGGGCGCCGAGGTTTTTGCGGTTTTCTTCGGAGATGGCCAGCAGCTCGATGCAATCGGCAAAGGCCGGGCCGGCCAGCCGGTCGGCGATGCGCAGGCCGGTGGTGCCCGAAGAACCGTCGATGAACACCTTATACTTCGGCATGGGCTTCCTCCCAATCGTTGAGCACGGCGGATGCGTCCGCGATCTGCTTTTGCACGCTCATGGCCGTGGGGCCGCCGTAGCTTTTGCGGCCCTCGCAGCAGTTGGTCAGATCGATGGCCTGCAGCACATCCGGTTCAAACAGCGGGCTGTATGCCCGGAACTGCTCCATGGTCAGCTGCTCCAGCACGGTACCGGCGGCAATGCAGTCCGATACCATCTGCCCGGTGAGCTTGTACGCGTCGCGGAACGGCATGCCCTTTTTGGTCAGGTAGTCGGCGCAGTCGGTGGCGTTGATAAAGCCTTTGGCCGCGGCATTGCGCATATTTTCGGGCAGGGTGGTCATGGTGGCCAGCATGGGGGTGATGGTGCCAAGGCACAGCGACAGGGTATCCACCGCGTCGAACACGGCCTCCTTATCCTCCTGCATATCCTTGTTGTAGGCCAGGGGCAGGCCTTTCATCATCACCAGCAGGGTGTTCAGGTCGCCGTAGACCCGGCCGGTTTTGCCGCGAATCAGCTCGGTGACATCGGGGTTTTTCTTCTGCGGCATGATGGACGAGCCGGTGGTGAACGCATCGTCCAGCTCGATGAACTTGAACTCCCAGCTGCACCAGAGGATGATCTCCTCCGACAGGCGCGACAGGTGCATCATGCAGATGGACATGGCTGCTGCCAGCTCAATGCAGAAATCCCGGTCGGAAACGCCGTCCAGGCTGTTTTCGCACGGGGCAAAAAAGCCCAGGTTCTGCGCGGTGTATTCCCGGTCGAGGGGGTAGGTGGTGCCGGCCAGCGCGCCCGAGCCCAGCGGGCACTGGCTGTCCATGCGGCAGGTGGCGTCCTCAAAGCGTTCCAGATCGCGCAGCAGCATAAAGGCGTAGGCCATCAGCGCATGGCCGAACGTGATGGGCTGGGCGCGCTGCAGATGGGTGTAGCCGGGCATGACCGACGCGGTGTTTTCACCGGCCTTTTTGCACAGCACCCGCACCAGCTCCACGATCTGCTTTTGCAGCGCCAGGCTTTCGTCGCGCAACGTCAGCCGCAGGTCCCGCGCCCCCTGATCGTTGCGGCTGCGGCCGGCGTGCAGCCGCTTGCCCGCGTCGCCGATGCGGGCGGTAAGGGGCTGTTCCACAAAGGTGTGCACATCCTCGGCGGCCGGGTCGATGGCCAGCGCGCCGCTTTGCAGGTCGGCGGCGATGGAAGCCAGCCCCTGCTGGATGGCGTCGCAGTCAGCCTGCGAAATAATGCCCTGCTTTGCCAGCATGGCGGCGTGCACCGCCGAGCCGCGCATATCCTGTTCGATCATGCGCTGGTCAAAGCGGATGGAGGAATTGAAATCGTTGACGCGGGGGTCCACCGCTTTGGCAAAGCGGCCTTTCCAGAGCTGTTCGGGCATAAGGCCCTCCTTTATCCGTGTTCAAAACAAGGTTTGCGCAGCGGCGCGCCGCCGCTCGGAATACGGCAAAACCGCCGCGGGTCAAAAGACGCCGTGGCGGCTGCCGCGGCCCGCCCTTGGGCCGGGGGGACCCGCGCGCAGTGCAGCGCGCGCGGGGGAGAATAGCAGGGGACAGCGCCGCGCATTGCGGCGCGGCTGCTGCAAACGCGCAGCCCCTTTTTTGCCGCGCCACGATCCGGAGCGATGTCGCCGCGCAGGCGGCGCATCGAATCCAGCGGAGCCGGCGGTTACTCTTTGGGCCAGTTCTTGGACAGCTTGGCCCGCTCCTTGATGCTCAGGCCGAACAGGTTGATGAAGCCGGCCGCGTCGGCCTGGTTGTAGTCCTCATCCTCGCCGAAGGAGGCGGTCTGCTCGTCATACAGCGTATAGGGGCTGGTGACGCCGGCGTTGATCATGTTGCCCTTGTACAGCTTCAGCTCCACATCGCCGGTGACGTTCTGGCACAGGCTGTCGGCAAAGGCGTCCAGCGCCTGCCGCAGCGGGGTGAACCACTGGCCGTTGTACACCAGGTCGGCGTACTTCTGGGCCAGCTGCGCCTTGAAGTGGGCGCTTTCCTTATCCAGCGTGATGGTCTCCAGCACGTTGATGGCCTTGTACAGGATGGCGCCGCCGGGGGTCTCGTACACGCCGCGGCTCTTCATGCCCACCAGACGGTTCTCGACGATATCCAGCAGGCCGATGCCGTTGGCGCCGCCCACCTTGTTCAGGTACTCCACCAGTTCCACCGGCCCCATGGCCTGGCCGTCCACAGCGGTGGGCACGCCCTTTTCAAAGTGGATGGACACATAGGTGGGCACATCGGGCGCCTGCTCGGGGCTGACGCCCAGCTCCAAAAAGCCCGGCTTGTTGTACTGCGGCTCGTTGGCGGGGCTTTCCAGGTCCAGGCCCTCGTGGGACAGGTGCCGGAGATTTTTGTCGTGGGATGAGGTGGTCTGGCGGGTGAGGCGGG
>CAMFSB010000115.1 GCA_945982465.1 uncultured Faecalibacterium sp.
CCGCAACGGCGAAGCGCAGGCCGAACGGTTTGCCCGGCAGTGGATCCCGCTGGAAGAAGCGTATCTGGCGGCATACGACATCCCTGCCCGGGCGGATGTGACGCTGTAAAAGCCCGGGCCGGGGGCGGCAAAACGCCGCCGCGGTTTTGCAAAATTTAAGGTTGACAAACGCCCTGCCGGTGAGTATAATAAATCATGCGTTCAGCAGCACGGTTTCAACGTGTTTCAACTGAATATGCGGATATGGCGGAATTGGCAGACGCGTTAGATTCAGGTTCTAATCGGGGCAACTCGGTGGAGGTTCAAGTCCTCTTATCCGCACCAAAACAGCAGCTTCAGATGAGGCTGCTGTTTTTTTGCGCCCGGTTTTCTGCTGTTTCAAAATTACGAAAGCGGAAAATTGCCTGACGGATCGTGGGCTGCTCACTTCACAAATCAACACGATCCGCCCGCCGTGTTGTTCCGTTTGCTGTTTTCCTTCGGTATAATCAAACCATCAAATGAAGGAGGCAACAAGCCATGAACACAGATAAAATCTATGCAGAACAACTCGCAAACGAATACGCACCCAAGGACACCTCTAAGGTAATTGCCCTGCGGAAACTGGATGCAAAAGCCAAGCTCCCCGCTACCGTCTTTACTTACAGCTTCGGCATTGTTTCGGCCCTCGTTCTGGGCGTAGGAATGTGTCTCGCCATGGGGCAAATCGGCAGCGGCACCACCGGCAGCTTTGTGCTGGGTATTGGGATCGGCTGCATCGGCATGATCGGTCTGGGAGTGAACTATCCGGTCTACAAGCGCATTCTGGAGAACGGCAAGAAGAAGTACGCCTTTGAGATTATGGAACTGGCCAAAGAGATCAGCGAGAAGTAACCCGTGAAAAACGGCCTGACCGTTTGGATATGGCCGCTGCCGCGACTGTTCCGAAAAGCCAAAGCGAACATGCTGCGCAGGCTAAGCGGCGCTTGGAAGAGCGTATATAGACGAGCTTGCCTTTCGCGGGAGGACCGGTCTCGATGCAGGCAGGCCAGCCAACTTTTCCACGCGGTGTTCCGTGTATTGGTCGGCGGCAAAAATTCGAAATGATGTTGCCGCGCTGATGCTGCTGTGCAGCAGAAAAATGAAAGAGGTGAAGGCCGTTGACCCGCTCGGAGAGCAAATACTTCGCTACCTCCGCCCGGATGGATGAGGCGTTTTTGGCGTTGCTGGAAGAGAAAGACTTTGCCTATATTACGGTGAAGGAAATCTGCGAAAAGGCAGGCGTCAACCGTTCTACTTTCTATCTGCACTATGAAACAGTGGGTGATCTTCTGGCGGAGAGTACCCGGTATATCATTGACAAACTCGTGGAGAACATGCCGCAGGATACCGCCGATTTCTTTGAAAAGCTGCAAACCCGCCCTCTGGAGGAATTGCACCTGATCACGCCGGAATACCTGACGCCGTACTTGAATTTCGTCAAAGAACACCGCCGTATCTTTCGTACCGCGGTTGAGCAGGCGTCTGTCCTGGGGATGGATGACGTTTACCTTGCACTGAACCGCCACGTATTTGCGCCGATCCTGAATCGGTTTCATGTATTACCGTCTGAGCAGAAATATATGATGCCTTTTTATATCAACGGTCTCATGGGAATCATCAACGAATGGCTGAAGGAGGATTGCAAGGATTCCGTGGAACAGGTCACTTCTGTGATACAGCTTTGTATTGCCAGGCATTAGCGATCCGTACCATGTAAAGGAATGTACCTTTTAACCACTTTCCGAATCGTTCAACGAAACGTACAAGAGGTGCGCAACTGGCATCAAAATGGGTCTTTGCTTTCAAAACAGCAGCTTCAGATGAGGCTGCTGTTTTTTGACCGGTTGGCCGGGGTACGCAAAAGCGGCGGCTTCCAACAAAAAGCCGCCGCTTTTCGTCCTGTGCGCGCAGCCCCCTTGCGGCCGCGCTGCGCGTCAGCGCAGCCAGAAGTGGGTAACGCAGGCCAGCGCCGTCAGGTGCACCGGGTAAAAGGCGTAGAAAGCGTAGCTCTCCCACCGGGCGCAGCGGCCGCGCTGGCCGTTGTAGGCGCGGATGGGCAGCAGCGCCAGCGGCGCGGTCAGCTCGCTTACGGTGAGCACAATGGCCAGTGTGTCGCGGCGGGCCGGCTGGCTGCGGAACTGGTAAAACACGGCGATCAGCGCTACGCCCATGGCGCCGTAGTCGGTGTGCAGCAGCTGGGCGGCCAGGGCGCAGGCGGCCACGCCCGCAAGCTGCCGCAGCGAAAGGCGGCCGCTGCCACGGTCAAAGCGGCGCAGCAGCGCCATGGCGCACAGGCCCAGCAGCAGCGTGAAATAGACGTTCTGGTAGCCGGGGTGGCGCAGCCCGCCGAAAAATGCGGCGTTGAACGGCAGCTCGCTGACCGCGGCAAACGCCGCCAGCCGCGCGCCGTAGCGCAGCGGGCTGCGCGTGTACACAAACCCCTCGGCCAGCAGAAAGCAGTAGATGGGAAACGCCAGCCGGCCGATCATGCGCAGGGCAAAATCCAGCCAGTACAGGCGGGCAAATACCGGGTCGGCGGCGGCCAGCGCGCGGAACGTAACCGCCCCCGTGGGGTTGGGCCAGCAGGCCATCAGGCCGCTTTCCAGGCAGGAAGCGCCGATGTGGTCGATGAACATGCTGACGCAGGCGATGCGCTTGAGCTGGGTGCCGGTCAGGCCCGGGCGCCCGCTGCGGGAGGAAAAAGCAAAAGCCATAGGGTTTTCCGGCGGCAGGGCGGCCCTGCCGTGTGTTCCTTTCAGAAAAGCTGCCCTTTTGCGGGGCGGGCCGTGCCGCGGCAGTGCGCGGCACGGCCCTGTTTGGCGCCATTGTACCACAAAGCGGCCCGCCGCGCACCGGAAAAACCCATTTGCGCGGAAAACTTGACAAATACAGCCCCGGAATAGTACACTCAGGATGAAAGAAAAATCATCTTTTTGCATCATGAGTGAAACATGTTCATCAAAAGGGGCGAACTACCATGACCTTGTTTTCGTACGAGATCTTCGACGCGGTGGCGCGGCAGGGCAGCTTTAACAAAGCGGCCCAGCAGCTGCATCTTACGCCGTCGGCCATCAGCCACGCCATCGCGGTGATGGAGGAGGAGCTGGGCTTTGCGCTGTTCAACCGCGGCAAAAACGGCGTGACCATGACCAGCTACGGCGCGTCGCTGTACCCGTCCATCCGGGCAGTGCTCAACAGCGACGAAGCGCTCAAGCAGAGCATCGCCCGGCTGAACGGCCTGGAAAAGGGCAAGGTAAAGCTGGGGGCCTTCAACTCCGCCTGCGCGTACCTGCTGCCCGATATCCTCAAAACCTTTACGGCTGCCTATCCGCAGATCGAGGTGGAGGTGTACCAGGGCACCTACGACGATGTGAAAAACTGGCTGCGCAGCGGCAATGTGGACTTGGGTTTTTTGTCCAGCAACTGCTGCGAGGACTTTGCCATGACCGAGCTGATGCACGACCCGCTGGTGTGCATCGCGCCCAAGGGTTACCCTGCGCCCAAAGATGGCATCATGACCCCCGAAACGCTGAACGGGCAGAAATTTGTGGTGCAGGGCGACGCCACCGACGCGGACATCCGCCGCTTTTTGAAAAAATACAAGATCGAGACCCAGCGCCCCGCCCATGTGCTGGATGATATGTCCAACATCGCCATGGTGGAAGCGGGCATCGGGCTGGCGATCCTGCCGCAGCTGGTGCTGAAAAACTGCACGGCCGCCGTGGAGATCTACCCCATCCAACCGGCCGAGGAGCGCATCATCGGCATTGCGGCGCTGCGGCCCGGCGCAATGGCGCCGGCGGTGGAGCAGCTGTATCGTCATATTGTGGAGATGTACCCGGTCAACAGGCCGGCTGGGGCCTGCCCGCAGTGACAGCACCGGCCGGCAGCCGTAAAACGAACAGGAAAGGACGAGGGCCGGCCCCGCAGCCGGCCCACAAACGTGTATGGAACAAAATGAACGCAGGCAGCTGGGCAAAAGCGTGATCTGGAACACGCTGGGCAATATCATCTATCTGGCCGCGCAGTATGTGCTGCAGATCCTGATCACCCGCATGAGCGGCAACTACGCCGCGGGGCTGCTTTCCACGGCCATGGCGGTGACCAACATCACCCTGAGCGTGGCCAACTATGGCATGCGCAGCTTTCAGATCAGCGATCTGGAGCGCAAGTATTCCGACCGCACCTACCTGCGCAGCCGCTGGGTCACGGTGGCTGCGGCGGGCGTGGGCACCGCCCTGTTTGCCTTTTGCGTCAGCTATTCGGCCGAGCAGCGGCTGGCCATTGTGCTGTATACCCTGATCCGCCTGAGCGAAGGATATATCGACGTATGGCACGGCTATTTGCAGCGGGCCGACCGCATGGACCTGGTGGGCCGGCTGTTCGGCCTGCGGGGGCTTGTGACCATGGCGGGCTTTGGGCTGGGCCTGGTGCTGACGGGCAGCCTGAACGCCGCGCTGGCGCTGGTGGCTGCGCTGAACTGGCTGTGCGTGTTTGCGGCCGACGTGCCCCCGGCGCGCCGGGCGGCCGACCTTGCCGCCGCGGGCGGCGGATCGGTGCGGCTGCTGCTGTGGGAATGTGCGCCGCTGGCGGTGTACAGCTTTTTGAACAGCAGCATCGGCTCGGTGGTCAAGCTGTTCTGTGAGCGCGTCTGCGGCACCGAGGCGTTCGGCGCGTTCAACAATGTGTTTGCGCCGGTGCAGCTGGTGCAGGTGGGGGCCATGTATGTGTTTGCCCCGTTTATGATGATCTTTGCCCGGGCCTGGGCCGGCCGCGACCGCCGGGTGTTTTACCGCGGGCTGGCGCTGGTGGGGCTGGCCGCCCCGGTGCTGTGGGTGTGCGGCGCGGTGGGCGCGGCGCGGCTGGGGCCGTTTTTCCTGCGGGTGATGTACGGCGAGGCGATCCTGGCCTACACCGGCCTGCTGCAGCCTGCGGTGATCGCGGCGGTGACCAATCTGCTGGTGTCGGTGTTCTGCTATCTGCTGGCCATGATGCGCGGCATGAAAGGGCTGATCGCGGGCAATCTGGCCGGCATTGCCGCGGCGTTTATCGTGTCGCAGCCGCTGCTGGCGGCGTTTGGCACGGCGGGCGCGGCCTGGGCCACGGTGGCTTCGCGGGCGGTGCAGGCGCTGGTGTGCCTGGCGGTGCTGCTGTGGCAGTGCCGGCGGCACTTTGCCGGGCAGGATAGCGCCGGGGCCTGAGACGGCAGAACTTTGCAAAACACACCGCCGCCGGGCAAGGGCGGCGCAAAACATGAGCCTGCGGCTGCCGGGCGGGCAGGGCCGGCCCCAGAACTGCGGCGGAAAGGAAGTACAGCCCATGGAATTTCTGGATGTGGTGGACGAAAACGGCGCGCCCACCGGCGTGCAGGTGGAGCGCGCGCGGGCGCACGCCGAGGGCGTGCGGCACCGCACGGCCCATGTGTGGCTGGTGCGGCACAAGGCCGGCCGGCTGCAGGTGCTGCTGCAAAAGCGCAGCGCGGAGAAGGATTCCTTCCCCGGGTGCTATGATATTTCCAGCGCGGGGCACATCCCGGCAGGGGTGGAGTATCTGCCCTCGGCGCTGCGGGAACTGCGCGAGGAGCTGGGCGTGATGGCCGCCGCGCAGCAGCTGGTGTACTGCGGGCAGCGCAGCTTTTTCTATGAAGGGGCGTTCCACGGCCGGCCGTTCCGCGACAGGCAGGTGAGCAACATCTACCTGCTGTGGCTTGACCGGGAGCCGCGGCAGTTCACGCTGCAGGCCGAGGAAGTATCGGAGGTGCGGTGGTTCGATTTTGACGCATGCGTGCAAAGCGTGGAGCAAAACACCATCCCGCACTGCATTTACGCGGAAGAACTGTACATGGTGCGCCGCGCCGC
>CAMFSB010000116.1 GCA_945982465.1 uncultured Faecalibacterium sp.
CGGCGTGGCCCCCCCGCCCCTGGCGGCCCGGGGCGTACCGGGCCGGGATCGGGCGGGGGCGGCCGCTGGGCGCGCAATGGCCCGTGCACCAGGGCAGGCGGCCGCCGTCCGGGTCGAGATCCGGCTGACCCAGTAACGCACCTTTGGGCACAAAAACAGGGCCGGGCCAGAGCACGCGGGATCCGCGCCCTGGCAGGGCCCTGTTTTGCGGGGAGAACGGTGTTATTCTTTGGCAAAAGTGACTGTGATGCAGGTGCCGTCGCCCAGCTGGCTTTCCAGCTCCAGCGAAGCGTTGTGGATCATGGCGATGTGCTTGACGATGGCCAGCCCCAGGCCGGTGCCCCCGGTCGCCTTGCTGCGGCTTTTGTCCACGCGGTAAAAGCGCTCAAACACGCGGCTCTGCGCATCTTTGGGGATGCCGATGCCGTCATCCCGCACGCGCAGGTAGGACGCTCCATTCGGGTTCATCCCGGTGGAAACGATCACCTTGCCGCCCGGGCGGTTGTAGCGGATGGCATTGTCGCACAGGTTCTGGCACAGCTCTGCCAGCATGGCGCGGTCGCCCTGCACGGTGGCCGGGCAAGCGTCCAGATACAGCGTCACAAAGGCCTTTTGCGCGTTGACCCGCAGCGAATCCGTGCAGCTTTTGGCCAGCTGCGCCAGATCGATGCTTTCAAACTCCGGCTGGCGCTGGCCGGAGGCATTCATGCCGTCCAGCTGCGAAAGCTCCAGAATGTCATTGACGAGCGTCAGCATCCGCACGGCTTCGGTGTGGATCTTATCGGCAAACATCGGGATGTCGCCGGGCTTTGCGATGCCGGCGGAGATCAGCTCAGCATAGCCCGAAATGCTGGTCAGCGGCGTTTTCAGTTCATGGCTGACGTTGGCGGTAAATTCCTGCCGCAGCTTTTCGTTGTTTTCCCGCACCAGCCGGTCCGAGTGGATCGCGGAGGCTACGGGGGCAAGCTCGCGGTAGGGGATATGCTGCTCCACGTCGTCCAGATGCTCCGCCATGTCCAGGATAGGCCGCACCAGGCTGCGGGTCAAAAACCAGCTCAGCAGCACGGCCAGGGCCATGATCAGGATGCAGCAGAGGATGATGGCCGGCAGCGCCTTGTCAAACACCGACCAGATATCCGCCGAATCCTGCGCAACCCGCAGCACACTGCCGTCTGCCAGGCACATGGCATAATAAAAGGTGCGGTAGCCCATGGTGGCGGAATCGCGCTCGCTGCGGCCCTCGCCGGTTTCCAGAGCCTGCAGGATCTCCGGCCGCGAGAGGTGGTTTTCGGTCGTGTCGGCGGCGCTGTCATACAGCACGCTGCCGTCTGGGCTGATCAGCGTCAGCCGCAGCGCTTCGTCGCCGAATACGCTGATCTGCTGCTGCGCGCTGTATCCGGCGGCGATCTGGCGTGCGGTCAGCTCCAGCCCCTGCCAGATCTGCTCGGAAAACGCCTTGTGGAACACAAAAATGCACAGGGCCGCAGTCAATACAAGGCCCACAAGCCCCATAAAAAACAGGCGGAGGCTGATTTTTTCCTCCATGCTGCGGCTGTTTCTCATACATCCTCCTCTGGCTGCTGCGACAGCTTATACCCCACCTTGCGCACGGTCTGGATGGCGTTGGCCGCGCTGCCCAGCTTCTGGCGCAGCGTGCGGATGTGCATATCCATCGTGCGGCTTTCCACCGAGATATCGGTGCCCCAGACCTGCTGCATAATGGTGTCGCGTGTGACCACCAGGCCGGGCGTTTCCATCAGCAGCTTCAGCAGGGCGTATTCCTTATAGGTCAGGTCCACCGGCTGGCCGTTTACCGTCACCGCATGGCGGGCGTCATCACTCCTGCTCCCGCCGATCGTCATCACCTTTAGCTCTTTTGCGGCCGGTGCTGCGCGGAGCAGGGTGTCTTTTACGCGGCTGATAAACTCCATAATGCCGAACGGCTTGGAAAGGTAATCATCCGCGCCCTGATCCAGCCCTTTTACGGTGTCCAGCTCGCTGGATTTGGCGGTGACCATAATGACCGGCAGGCGGTTGGTGGCTTCGCCGGTGCGCAGCCGTCGGAGGATCTGGTAGCCGTCCTCGCCGGGCAGCATCACATCCAGGATCACCAGCTCCGGCCGCTTTTCGTGCATGGCCCGCCAAAAGCCTTCCGAAGAGCCAAAGCCCATTACCTGAAAGCCGTTGGCTTCCAGAGCATACTGCTCCAGCTCGCGGATCGCGGGGTCGTCCTCAACAATGTAGATCATTTACCGGCACCCTCCGTATTTTCTGGGAACAGATAACGAGCCCGGTACTTTTCGTACTGCTGGCTGAACGTTTCGTTTCCTTCTTTCAGTTTACTCAAATATGCGTGCGTGTCAAAGCTATCTTGCGCTACTTCGATCATGGCGACGGCAATATTGCTGCAATGATCCGCAATGCGCTCATAATTGGTCAAAAGATCATCCAGCACAAACCCGTAGGCGATCGAGCACTGGCCGCTTTGCAGGCGGGCGATGTGACGGGTCTTGATCTCCCGCACCAGCCCGTCCACCACCTGTTCCAGCGGTTCCACCTTGGCGGCCAGGTGCAGATCTTGCTTTTCAAAGCTGTCGATCGTGCGGGCCACAATATCCTGGATCGCACCCTCCAGCACTTCCAGCTCCTCCTGCGCATGCTCGGAGAAGCGGATGTCCTTTTCGTGGATCTCCTGGGCGGTTTTGACAATGTTCATGGCGTGGTCGCCAATGCGCTCAAAGTCGCCGATGGTGTGCAGCAGCGTGTTTACCGCGCGGCTGTCCTCCTGCCGCATCTCACGGGTGGAAAGCTGCACCAGATAGGTCCCCAGCATATCCTCGTGCTGGTCGATGGATTCTTCGGCCCGTTCCACCGACGCAGCCAGGGCTTCGTCCCAGGTATGGGTCAGGCTCATGGCCTGCAAAAGCGCCATGCGGGCGATCTCCGCCATGTCGCCCGTGGTGATGGTGGCCCGGTCCACCGCAACGGCCGGGGTGGCCAGCAGGCGCGGGTCCAAAAGGGAAGTGGTCTCCTCCTGGTTGGCCGTGTCGGGGATGGTCAGTACGGCCAGCTTTTCCAACGCGCCGCTGAACGGCAGTAGCACCGCCGTGGTGACCAGGTTGAATACCGTGTGCACAATGGCGATCCCCACGCCGGAGACCGTGTGCGCTACAAACGAAAAGTGCACAAAGGCGTTCAGGGAATAAAAACCGGCCAGAAATACCAGCACGCCGATCACATTGAAATACAGATGCACCATGGCGGCGCGGCGGGCGTTTTTGTTTGCGCCGATGGAGGAAAGCAGCGCCGTAATACAGGTGCCGATGTTCTGCCCCATGATGATGGGAATGGCGCTGCCGAACGTGATGGCGCCGGTCGCGCTCAACGCCTGCAGAATACCCACGCTGGCCGAAGAACTCTGGATCACGGCGGTAAGCAGCGCGCCGGCCAGCACGCCCAGCAGCGGATTCTGGAAGCGCACAAACAGGCTGGTGAACCACGCCTCATGCTCCAGCGGGGCAACGGCGGCCGACATGGTGGACATACCGGTCATCAGGACCGCGAAGCCGATCAGGATGGTGCCGATGCTCTTTTTCTTTTCGCTTTTGGAGAACATATACAGTACGATGCCGATAAAAGCCAGCACCGGGCTGAACGACGAAGGCTTGAGCAGCTTGATCCAAAAGCTGTCGCCCTCAATGCCGGACAGGCTCAGCATCCAGGAGGTGACCGTGGTGCCCACGTTGGAGCCCATGATGATGCCGATGGCCTGATGCAACTGCATGATGCCGCTGTTGACAAAACCGACCACCATGACCGTAGTGGCCGAAGAACTTTGGATCACCGCGGTGACCAGCAGGCCCAGAGCAAAGCCTTTCATGGGGGAGGCGGTCAGCTTGCTCAGGATCTTTTCCAGTTTACCGCCGGCCTGTTTTTCCAGGGCCTTGCCCATCTCATCCATGCCGTATAAAAACAGAGCCAAGCCGCCAAGCAGCGAAAATACATTGAAGATGCTCATACGATTCTCCTTTTTTATTTCAGCGGTTCTTTACACAACTTCAGTATACGAAAGGGAATGTAAAATCCGCGACCCAGTCAATGTAAAATTCATGTAAGATACATTGATTTTGGCCCTTTTTTATGCCTATAATGAAACAATTACGTAAAATACAAAGGATGAGCAACAAAACGGAGGGCCAGACCATGAAGATCACCTATCAGGATATCTGCCGGTCGGAGGAGATCAACACCTATATCTGCTGCGCCGACAGTTCGCTGCGCGCGCTGGGGTACACCGAGCATTCATTTGCCCATGTGACCAAGACGGCCGCCTTTGCCAGCGAACTGCTGGAAAAGCTGGGCTACCCGGAGCACGAAGCCGAGCTGGCGCGCATCGCCGGCTACATGCACGACATTGGCAACGTGGTCAACCGCATCGACCATGCGCAAAGCGGCGCGATCATGGCGTTCCGCATTCTGGATAAAATGGGCATGGACCCGGCGGACACTGCAGCGGTGATCACGGCGATCGGGAACCACGACGAGGCAACGGCGTATCCGGTAAACGCCATAGCCGCTGCGCTGATCCTGGCGGATAAAACCGATGTGCGCCGCAGCCGGGTTCGCAACCAGGACATCCAGAGTTTTGATATCCACGACCGGGTGAATTACGCGGTGGAGGAAAGCCATGTGGAGCTGGACACAGAGCACCGCACCCTGACAAGCTGCCTGACGATCAACACCGAGATTTGCCCGGTGATGGATTATTTTGAGATCTTTTTGCAGCGGATGCTGCTGTGCCGCAAGGCGGCCGCGTTTTTGGACCTTACGTTCCGGCTGAAGATCAACGGCCAGGAACTGCTGTGACAGCCGCGGCGCGTGAGTGTGCCGTGCGGGCGCAGCCAGTTTCGCGGCGCCTGCAAAGCGGCCCGTTGAAAAACTTTGGGAGCTTCCTTGTTTTGCCGGCGGGTCTATATTATAATGATAACTGTATAGGCAGCCGCAAAGCTGGCCGGCCTTTTCCTGCATGCGGGAAAGGCCGTCCGCTGCTTTGCCTTTGCAGGGGAACAGGTGGTTCCAAGGGAGGATTTTGATAATGGCGGCATATTCTGTATCGTTGAAAAAGCTGATCGAGCAAAATGAGATGGGGGTCATTTATGTCCCCACGGATCTGGACCGTATTTTTGTGGAGAGCGCCGAGGTCAACCGCCCCGGCCTGTTTTTGGCGGGGTATTACGAATACTTCGACCATACCCGCATCCAGATCTGCGGCCTGGCGGAGATGAACTTCCTGTCAGAGCAGACGGCGGAACGGCGGCGCGCGGCGCTGGAAAAGCTGTTCAGCCAAAAGCCGCCGGCCGTGATCATTTCCCGCAGCCAGGAGCTGGAGCCTTTCCCCGAGATGCAGGAGTTTGCCCGGCAGTACGGCGTGCCGCTGCTGCGCTCGTCTGAGACCACTTCGACCCTGCTTTCCAACCTGATCAGCATTTTGAATGTGGAGCTGGCGCCGCGCGTCACCCGGCACGGCGTGCTGGTGGAGGTGTACGGCGAGGGCATCCTTATTTTGGGCGACAGCGGCATTGGCAAAAGTGAAACAGCCATCGAGCTGGTCAAGCGCGGCCACCGCTTGGTTGCGGATGACGCGGTGGAGTTGCGTAAGGTGTCCAACCGGTCCGTTGTTGGCCGCGCGCCGGAGAATATCCGCCACTTCATCGAGCTGCGCGGCATTGGCATCGTGAATGTGGCGCGCGTGTTCGGCGTGGGTGCGGTAAAAGTCAGCGAAAAGATCGACCTGGTGGTGGAGCTGGAAGCCTGGGTTCAGCCCAAGAACTACCAGCGCACCGGCCTTGAGCCC
>CAMFSB010000117.1 GCA_945982465.1 uncultured Faecalibacterium sp.
CCCTCCCATGACCCCCACTGAGCTAGCGATCAATACCTTTCTTGTGGATGTATTCAACGATGTGCTCCGCCTTGAAAACGAAAGCCTGCGCCGCAGCGGCTGCCGCCAGCTTTCGGTCAGCGAGCTGCATATGCTGGAAGCTGTGCAAGGCGGCGCGGCTGGTATGGGCGAGCTGGCCGAGCGGCTTTCGCTTTCGCCCGGCAGCGTGACCATCGCCGCCAAAACGCTGGAGCAAAAGGGCTATCTGGTGCGCAGCCGCAGCCAGGCTGACCGGCGTCGTGTCACCGTCAGCCTGACCCCCCGCGCCGAGGGTGCGCTGGCATACCACGCGGCGTTCCACCGTCAGCTGATCGGCGCGGTGAGCGCCGCGCTGGGCCAGCAGCAGCTGGAAACACTGGGCGACGCTTTGCGCACGCTGCACACATTTTTTAAGGGCTATGCGCCCGGAGGTATTGTATGATCCGTATTCTGACTGATTCCGCCAGTGACATCACCCCTGCCGAAGCCGCCCTGCTGGGCGTGACCATCGTACCGCTGAACGTGACCCTTGAGGACGGCGCCGTGCTGCGCGACGGCCTGGACATAACCGGCGACGAATATTATTCCCTGCTGGCCTCGTGCAATAAGCTGCCCACCACCAGCCAGCCCAGCCCCGAGCTGTTTGCCGCCGAGTACGCCGCCGCCAAGGCCGCCGGCGACGAAATGGTGGTGATCACGCTGTCGGGCCAGCTTTCGGGCACGATGCAGGCCGCCCGCATTGGGGCAGACATGGCCGAATACGAGGCCGTGCAGTTTGTGGACAGCGAGACCGTCTGCCTGGCCGAGGCGCTGCTGGTACGGCTGGCCGTGCAGCTGCGCGACGAGGGCCGGGACGCGGCCGCCATTGCCGCCGCACTGGAGCAGGCCAAACGGCACCTGCATCTGGTGGCGGTGATCGACGATTTGAAATATCTGCGCAAGGGCGGCCGCCTGCCCGCCGCCGTGGCCATTGCCGGCGGCATGCTGGGCATCAAGCCGCTGATCACCATTAAAGAGGGCAAGGTCGCCATGGCCGGCAAGGCACGCGGGCTGCCCGGCGCATACGTGGCGCTGTTCAAAAAGGTGGAGGAGCTGGGCGGCGTGAACGAAGCCCTCGGCTACGTCACCGCCTATTCGGCCGCCCCACGAGAAGTGGAGCCGATCCGCCGCTACTGCACCCAAAACCTGAGCCTGAAAGCGCCCTATGTTGCCCGCATCGGCTGCGTGATCGGCACGCACGCCGGCCCGGGCGCATTCGGCATCGCCTTTTTTGATGCCCTGCCGGACGAACCCGCCAAAGCGTAAGGCGTTTTCCGCCGGGCGGGCGCGTCTGCCCTGCCGTACCCGATCAGGCGGCGCAGGAGCCATACCGCTGCGGCCTGCCCCGCCCAAACCGCACAAAACCGCATTATAAAACCGCACCCCCGCGCGGCCAACGCCATGCCGGGATGCGGTTCTTTATTGTGTCAGGCGGGGCCGGTCACACAAACCGCACCAGTGCCTTTGCCATCTGCGCCAGGGTGGGCCACACGTTCAGCGCGGGGCTGTCCACCACGGCTTTCAGCAGGCACTGCTGCACCGCGCTGATCTTGCGGGCAGGCACGCCCTCGGTGAGCAGCTCGGCGGGCGTGATGCGCAGATGCTCCTTGCGGTAGGGCTCGCCGCTGGCGCACAGCTCCCGGTACAGCGCCGGCAGGCCGGCAAAGGCTGGCTCCACCGCGGCAAGGGCACCGGCCGCGGCCGCAAAGGCAAACGGCTCGCCGCCCATCAACTGCCGCTTGAGCGCGTGCCGGTCTGCCGGCATACCGGCGGCGGCCAGCGCGTCCAGCCAGGCAAAGGCCCGCTGCATCTCCCTGCCCAACGTGAACACCTCCGCCGCCCGCCGGGCGTCCGAGCCGGTCAGCCGCAGCAGCGCCCACCAGCGGCACAGCCGGTTTGCCGGCACAGCGTCCAGCGCCGCCAGAGGGCCGGGGCCGTCCGCCGCGGCCGCGCCGCCCGGCTGCGCCGGCCCGTGCAGGCCAAAGTGCTCCAGCCCGCCCGCCCGCAGCAGCGGCCACAGCGCCGACGGGCGCGGCCCGGCCAGCGCCTTATCCAGCTCGGCGCGTGCCCGCGGCGCGCTGACGCAGGCCCGCGTGGGCGCCAGCCGGCCCGCGGCCGCGCCGGTGGCCGGCTCCACGGCAAAATCCAGCGTGCCCGCAAAGCGGTACAGCCGCAGGATGCGCAGGGCGTCCTCGGCAAAGCGCACCTCCGGCTCGCCCACGCAGCGCAGCAGCCGCCCGGCCAGATCGTACCGGCCGTGGAACGGGTCGGTGACCACCTGGCCGTCCCACGCCATGGCGTTGATGGTAAAATCCCGGCGGGCCAGGTCGGCCCGCAGCCCGCCGCCAAAGCGGACGCTGTCCGGGTGGCGGCGGTCGGAATAGCCCGCCTCAGCCCGGCAGGGGGTGATCTCCACGCCCTGCCAGCAGACCGTGCCGTACTGCCCGCCGATGGGTTTTGCCCCGGGCAGGGCAGCGGCCAGCTGCTCCGGCGTGCAGTCCACCGTCAGGTCCCAGTCGTGCACGGGGCGCTGCGGCGGGCTGTCGCGCGCGGCGCCGCCGGGCACCCGGGGGGAGGTCCCCGCCCGTTTCAGTTGTTCCATGGCGGCGGCCACGGGCGCCGGCATAACGATCTGCATGGCGGTGTTCCTTTCTGCCGCGGGCATAGTGCGCCGCGCGGCATGATTTTCTTTTTCTATGATAGCATAAATTTTGGCAGAAGTGTTTATTTTGCCGTCTAAAAATTATATAATAGCTGTAAACTATTTTGGTGTAATACTGCCTGCATGCGGGCCGCGCCTGTATGCAGGCTTTAGCGGAGGTAAGAGAAATGTACAAAGTTCAGTCGGATTACGGCCGGGACCTTCTGGATGGCGTAAAAAGCATCCATTTCATCGGCTGCGGCGGCAGCGGCATGTACCCGCTGATCCAGATCCTGGCCGCGCGCGGCTACCATATCACGGGCAGCGATGTGCTGGAGGGCTCGATTTTGGACAGCGAGCGCGCCATGGGCATTGCCGTGACCCTCGGCCACCGGGCCGAGAACATTGAGGGCGCCGACCTGGTGGTGTACTCCGCCGCCATTGCCGCCGACAATGTGGAGCTGGCCGCCGCGCAGGCCCACGGCGTGCGCACCATTGAGCGCAGCGTGCTGCTGGGCTATGTCAGCCGCCTGTACAAAACCAGCATCTGCGTGGCGGGCACCCACGGCAAAACCACCACCACCGCCATGATTACCACCGCTTTGGAGCTGGCCGGCCGCGACCCCAGCGCCGTGATCGGCGGCAAGCTGCCGCTGATCGGCGGCTACGGCAAAAGCGGCAAGGGCGATGAGATCGTGGTGGAGGCCTGCGAGTACGCCGAGACCTTTTTGAAGCTGACGCCCTATTTCGGCGTGATCCTGAACATCGACAACGACCACCTGGATTACTACGGCACTATGGGCGAGCTGAAATTTGCTTTTAAGCGCTTTGCGCTGATGAGCCAGTATGTGGTGTTTGTGAACGTGGACGACCGGAACACGCTGGACGTGATGTTCTCGCTGGACCGCCGTGTGCGCACGTTCGGCGTGGACGCCGAGGAGTGCGATTTCAAGGCCGCCAACGTGCAGGAATACCGCCCCGGCTTTTACGAGTTCGATCTGCTGGTGCTGGGCCGCCCGTCCGGGCACATCCGGCTGTCGATTCCCGGGCGGCACAATGTGTACAACGCGCTGGCCATGTGCGCGGTGTGCATCTCGCTGGGCATGACCGGCGAGCAGTGCGCCGCCGCCGCCGAACACTTCAAGGGCGCCAGCCGCCGCTTTGAGATCTACGGCGAATGCAACGGCGCGGTGGTGGCCGATGATTACGCCCACCACCCCACCGAGCTGGAGGCCACCCTGAAAACCGCCAGGCAGCTGGGATATAAACGCCTGATCGCCGTGCATCAGCCGTTTACATACAGCCGCACCAAGGCGCTGATGGACGATTTTGTGCGCGTTCTGCAGCTGGCCGATGTGGTTGTATTAACGCCCATTCTGGGCAGCCGCGAGGTGGACGACGGCAGCGTAAAGACGGCCGATCTGGCCGCCAGGATCCCCGGCGCGGTGGAAGTAAGCAGCCTGGAGGATGCCGCCGCCTGGGTCAAGGCCAACGCCCGCGAGGGCGATTTGGTGCTCACGCTGGGCTGCGGAGATGGTTACCAGGTCTGCACAATGATGGTGCAGTGAGGGCCGGGCGTTTCCTAATAACAAAGTTTCCCCCGCGCCGCGGCCTTATGGCCGCCGCGCGGGGGAATTGTTTTGTGCCGTTACCGAACCGGCGGCTGCTCTGCCCAGCGCAGCTGGCGCTTTGCCGCCTGCAGCGCCCGGCGCATGGGCCGGTACAGCAGCAGCATCACGGCAAAATTGCCGATGCCGTGGCCCACGTCGTAGTACAGGCCGGCCATCCACCAGGCAAAGGCGAACGCATAGTCCCTGACCGCCAGATACACCAGCGCGCACAGCCCGCCGAATGCCAGACCGTACAGCCCGCTGAGCACCGCCCAGAACAGCGTATGGTCGATGCGGCGGAACAGCCAGGCAAGCCCCATCAGAAGAAACCAGACATACAGGTACATTGCCCACCACAGGCCAAAGCCGTACAGCACCCCCTGCAGCAGCAGAAATACGCCGATGGCCCCCGGTGTCTCGCGCGGAAATTCCAGCGTATACAGCACGATCAAAAAGCTGACCGGTTCGATGTTGGGCAGGCCGCTCATCACCTGCTTGCCCACCACCAGCAGCGCGCCCAGCAGTGCCGCCAATACCAGGCGGCGTGTGGCCTGGTAGCCGCGGCCGGTTCGGTCAGCCAACGGTGTAAACCAGGGCGTAGCGGTCGCCGTCCGCTACCGGCTGGCTGTCGATGCCGTACATGCCATACTCATCGTTGACATAGATGGCCCAGTACGCTCCGTCGGCGTCGTAATCCGCCACTTCGCCGTTGACCGATTCGATGTAAAAGCCGTACTGGCCATCCTCGCCGCCCAGCTCCACCTCGGTTTCGATGGCCTGCTTCAAAAATTCTGCCGTGGTGTCGATGGCCACCACGTCCGAAAGGCCGTCGGCGTAAGTCACCGTCAGCGTGATGTGCTTGACTTCAGCCTGATCACCGGCTTCGGACGAAGATACCGACGAGGCCGGCGCCGGCGAGGACGCCGGCGCGGACGAGGCGCTGCCGCAGCCGGCCAGCAGCGCCAGCGACAGGGCGGCCGCCGCCAGCAGGGCGGCCAATTTTTGCATGTTCCAGTTTTTCATTGTGTTTCTCCTTTGCTGTGTGCGCCGCGCGGCGCCGTGCCGGTGCGCCCGGGGGGTGGGCGGGCGCGCCCGGCCTGCGGCCACTGCGCGGCGGCGGAATATGGCAGCAAAAAACGCCCCTCCGCAAACGGAAGGGCGTGGCAGAAAAACACCTTGGTGCTCGTGTGCCGTACCTTCTCCATCGCTCGTGGAGCCGTACCAACGCCGGCCCGGCGATCTGACTTGCGCCCCAGACGGGACGGTACACAGTGGCGGGACCGTGCGGGAATCACACCCGCTTCCCCGGTGCCGCAAAAACTGCGGCGCGCCGGCGTTTTTTGCAAAAGGACTTTTTGCTGTATGGCACAGTATACCAGTTTTGCCGCAGTTTTGCAAGCCTGCGTGCCGCCGGTCAGTAGCTGCTCAGGCCCAGGCTCACGTCCAGCGCCTGATCCACGCGCTTCTGGTCCTCGGCGGTGATCTGGCCCGCGCGCTCGCGCCGGCGGTGTTTGGCCGGCGTGCGGCTCTGCGC
>CAMFSB010000118.1 GCA_945982465.1 uncultured Faecalibacterium sp.
GGGGTAGCCCGTGGCCTTGGACGCCAGCGCCGACGAACGGGACACACGGGGGTTGACCTCGATGACGGCGTAGTCGAAGCTGTCGGGCTTTAAGGCGAACTGGCAGTTGCAGCCGCCCTCGATGCCCAGCTCGGTGATGATATCCAGCGCGGCGGTGCGCAGCATCTGGTACTCGTAGTCGGTCAGGGTCTGGCTGGGGGCCACCACCACCGAGTCGCCGGTGTGGATGCCCACGGGGTCCAGATTTTCCATGTTGCAGACGGTGATCACGTTGCCCTTGTGGTCGCGCATCACCTCGTATTCGATCTCTTTCCAGCCGGCGATGCACTTTTCCACCAGGATCTGATGGATAGGCGACAGGCGCAGGCCGTTGGTGCCGATCTCGATCAGCTTTTCCCGGTCCTCGCAGATGCCGCCGCCGGTGCCGCCCATGGTAAAGGCCGGCCGCACGATCACCGGGTAGCCGATGCGGTCGGCGCAGGCCAGGGCGTCCTCCAGCGTTTCCACCACCTCACTGGGGATGATGGGCTGGTGCAGCTTTTCCATCGTTTCCTTGAACAGCTCCCGGTCCTCGGCCCGGTCGATGGTCTCGGGTTTGCAGGCCAAAAGGCGCACGCCGGCCTTTTCGAGAAAGCCGCTGCGGGCCAGCGCCATCGAAAGGTTCAAGCCCATCTGACCGCCCAGATTGGGCAGGATGGAGTCCGGGCGCTCGCGCTCAATGATGCGCTGCACCACCTCGGGGGTCATGGGCTCGATGTACACATGGTCGGCCACGTCCGGGTCGGTCATGATGGTGGCGGGGTTGGAGTTGAGCAGCACCGTTTCGATGCCCTCGGCCTTGAGCGCGCGGCAGGCCTGCGTGCCGGAATAGTCGAACTCGGCGGCCTGGCCGATGACGATGGGGCCGGAGCCGATGACCAGCACCTTTTTGATGCTTGGATCCTTGGGCATGTCAGCGCGCCTCCTTTGCTGCGTTTACGTTGTGCAAAAAGCGGTCGAACAAAAACTCGGTGTCCTTGGGGCCGCCGTTGGCTTCGGGGTGGAACTGAACAGTAAAACAGTTCCAGCAATGGTACTTCACGCCCTCGCAGGTGCCGTCGTTGGCGTTGACCTGCGCCACCGTGCCCACCTGGGCGGGCAGGCTGTCGCCCACCACCGCGTAGCCGTGGTTCTGGCTGGTGATAAAGGTGCGGCCGCTTTCAAAATCGGTGACGGGCTGGTTGGCGCCGCGGTGGCCGTACTTGAGCTTGGTGGTTTTGGCGCCGGCGGCCAGGGCCGAAAGCTGGTGCCCCAGGCAGATGCCGAAGGTGGGGATGCCCAGCGCGAAAATCTCTTTGAGGTTCTGGATGCACTCCACGGCTTCGGCCGGGTCGCCGGGGCCGTTGGACAGCATGATGCCGTCCGGCGCCAGCGCCTGCACATCGGCGGCGGTGGCAAAGGCGGGCAGCACCGTCACCCTGCAGCCCCGCTTGACTAAGCACCGCACAATGTTGCGCTTGCAGCCGTAATCCATCAGAGCAATGTGGGGCGCACCGTCCGGGTTATGTACCTCGGGCGCGGCGCAGGTGACGCTTTTTACCGCGTCGGTGACGGCATAGGCACGGATGCGCTCCAGCAGCGCGTCGGTCCGGGGCCGGTTGGCCGGGTCGGCGGGGTCGAAGCCGGTCAGGATCGCGCCGTTCATCACGCCGCTTTCGCGGATGACACGGGTCAGGTGGCGGGTGTCCACCCCTTCGATGCCGATGATGTTGTTTTGCTTTAAAAAGGCGTCCAGCGTGGTCTCGCACCGCCAGTTGGACGGGGTGGTGCAGGCCTCGCGCACGATGTAGCCCCGCGCCCAGATGCGGTCGGATTCCATATCCTGCCGGTTCATGCCGTAGTTGCCGATCAGCGGATAGGTCTGGGTGATGATCTGGCCGTAGTAGCTGGGGTCGGTGAGCGTTTCCTGAAAGCCCACCATGCCGGTGGCGAACACCACCTCGCCCACGGTCACGCCCGCTGCGCCCACCGATTTGCCGGCGAACACCATGCCGTTTGCCAAAAGCAGATATGCGTTCATGGAGAGTTCCTCTCTTTCGTGTGGGATGAATGGGCGGCGCGGGTTACAGCGTCTGTTTGGCCGCCTGGTTCATCTTGCGGCTGCCCAGATGCACCAGCGGCAGCTTGCCTTCCTTGCACAGGGGGCACTCCTCCGGCAAATAGTTGGGCAGGTCCAGCTTGGCCGCGCTGGCCAGGATGGGGATGGGGGACGGCGCTTCGGCCTTGGTGCGGTCTACCACGCACACGATGCCCAGGCACTGGCCGCCGTGCTCCTCAATAACGCGCTTGGTCTCCAGGCTGGAGATGCCGGTGGTCACCACATCCTCGGCGATAACGCACTTTTCGCCCGGCTGGATGGCAAACCGCTTGAGGGTCATCACATTGTCCACGCGCTCGGTGAAGATGGCGCGCTTGCCGGTCTGGCGGCCCAGCTCGTAGGCGTACACGATGCCGCCCATGGCCGGGCCCACGATCACATCCACATCCAGCGCGCGCAGCGTATCGGCCACCGGCTTCATGGCTTCGGCGCACTTGTCGGGGTACTGCTGCAGATAGGCCATCTGGCAGTAGGCGCTGGAATGCCGCCCCGAGGACAGCAGGAAGTGGCCCTCCAAAAAGGCGTCGCAGCTTTTCAGAATATCCAGGATCTCGCTCATGGTTCATTCTCCTTTTCGTTTCAGCAATCAGTATCCTTGTATGGTAGCACGGCCGGGCCAAAAACGCAAATTTATGCAGGATCGTTCTGCATACGGCCGGGTTTATACATTATTTGAGGCGGCGTGCGGGGCCGGGCACAGCCTTGGGGAGACACGCCGCCGGGCGCGGGGGAACGGTTTGCCCGGCCTGCGCCGCTGTGCACCCGTCAGCCGCGGGCGCAGCCGCGGATCTCGTCCAGCGTGCGCACGCCGTGGGCGTCCATCCAGGCGGCCATTTCGTCGGCCACGGTCTGCATGGCGCGGGGGTTCGAAAAGCTGGCCGCGCCCACCTGCACGGCCTGCGCGCCGGCCATGATGAATTCCAGCGCGTCGCGGCCGGTGGCAATGCCGCCCAGCCCCACCACGGGGATGCTCACCGCGCCCACGGCCTGCCACACCATGCGCAGCGCAATGGGGCGGATGGCCGGGCCGGACAAGCCCGCGAACACGTTGTTGAACACCGGGCGGCGCTTTTCCAGGTCGATGGCGCAGCTTTGGAAGGTGTTGGTCAGGCTGACGGCGTCCGCGCCGGCGGCTTCCACCGCTTTGCACATATCCGGGATGCTCTCGGCCTGGGGGCTGAGCTTGACCATCAGCGGCTTTTTGCACACGTCCCGCACCATGCGGGTGACCTGGCCGGCGGCCTCGGCCTTGACGCCGTAGGCCATGCCGCCCTGCTTGACGTTGGGGCAGCTGATGTTCAGCTCCACAATGTCCACATGGCTTTCACTGAGCAGGGCCGCGCCCTCCACGTATTCTTCCTCGCTGTGGCCGCCCAGGTTGGCGATGACCACCGTGCCGTATTTACGCTTGAGCGCCAGCATGGCGGGCAGCTCCACATCCATAAAGTGCTGCACGCCGGGGTTTTGCAGGCCGATGGAGTTGATCAGGCCGGAGGGTGTTTCCCACAGGCGTTCGCCCTCGTTGCCGTACTGGCCGTGCAGCGTAAGGCCCTTGCCCGAAATGCCGCCCACGCGGGCCAGATCCACCAGGGTTTCGTATTCGACGCCGTAGCCGGCCGTGCCGGACGCGCCGATGACCGGGCTGTTCATCACAAAGCCCAGCAAATTGGTTTGCAGGTTCGCCATCACAGCACCTCCGCCGCGTTGAAGACCGGGCCGTTCTTGCATACGCTTTTGCCCTCGCCGGAATGGGTCTTGCAGGTGCAGCCCAGGCACGCGCCGATGCCGCAGGCCATTTTGGCTTCCAGGCTGGCGTAGCAGGCCACGCCTTTTTCGGCGCAGGCCGCGGCCGCGTGCTTCATCATGATCTGGGGGCCGCACAGCAGCACCACGTCGTAATCGGCCGGGTCGTACAGCTGGGTGACAAAGCCGTGGAAGCCGTATTTACCGGAATCGGTGGACACCTTGACCACGCCCGCGATGCCCTTGTATTCCTCCATGCAGTAGGGCGTATCGGCAAAGCCGAAAAACACATCCGGCACGGCGCCGGCGGCAAACAGCTCGCGCACCAGCTGGTACAGCGGGGCGGTGCCGATGCCGCCGCCCACCACCGCGATGCGGGGCCAGCGGGCCGCCAGGGCCGCCGCGTCAAAGCCGTTGCCCATGGGGCCGGTAAGCTGGAAGGTGCCGCCCACCGGCAGGGCGGCCAGCTTTTCGGTGCCCTGGCCGCGCACCTGATACAAAAACTCCAGCGTGCGGGTGTCGGCGTCCCACTTATGGACGCTGATGGGCCGGGACAAAAAGGGCGCTTCGTCCGCGCCCCAGGCCCGCAGCGTAAAGAACTGGCCGGCGTGGGGGGCGGGGGCGCTTTGGGGCCACACGGTGCGCAGCAGCCGCACGCCGGGGATGACCTCGGCATGGGCGGCCACCGGCACGTTACAGCAGACTGCACTCATGGGCGATGGCCTCCTTCATTTTGACGCACTCGTTGTAGGCGGCCTCGTCGAAGCGGACGCCGGCCTGCTTTTTGTAGGCCAGCAGCACCGCCCGGCTGGAGTTGACCACGCCGCCGTTGCCGTTGGTCAGGTACTGGGCAATGTCCTTGGCGGTGCCGCCCTGGGCGCCGTAGCCCGGGATGAGGAAAAAGCTGTCCTTATATTTGGCGCGGATCTCTTTCGCTTCCTCGATGTGGGTGCCGCCGATCACCAGGCCCACCGACGAATAGCCGCTTTCGCCCTTATAGCTGCGGCCCAGCTCGTTGAGCTTATCGCCCACCAGGTCGTACACATGGCGGCCGTCAGCCAGCATTTCGTATTCATAATCCTTTGCGCCGGGGTTGGAGGTGCGGCACAGAACGAACATGCCCTTGCCCGCTTTTTCGGCGTAGGGCAGGTAGGGGTGGATGGAATCCAGCCCCATGTAGGGGGCCAGCGTGACAAAATCGGCCTCGAAGTCGCCGGTAAAGTGGGCCTTGGCGTACATCTCGCCGGTTTTGGCGATGTCGCCGCGCTTCACATCGGCAATGACGGGCACGCCGGTCTCGCGCACGGCGGCCAGCGTGGCCGCGTAGGCGCGCAGGCCGTCCAGCCCCAGCGCTTCGTAGTAGGCGATCTGCACCTTGAAGCAGCCCGCCACGGCCTTGGTGGCCTCGATGACGGCACGGTTGAAGCGCACCACGTTTTCGCCGGCGGTCAGGGCCGGATCGGCAAAGCCCTCGGGCAGATAGGAAATGTCGGTGTCCAGCCCCACGCACACCGGGCCGCGGGCGGCCACGGCGTCAAAAAGCTTGTCCATATTGGTTTTCATGCTCGGTTCCTCCTGTTTGGTCGTTTGGCAGCGGTTCGGTTGTTGTTGCAGCAGCGTGCGGCTGCACGCAGAAGCGGTGACGGGCAGGCCGGCACCGCGCGTTTACGCCTGCGGCTCTTCTTCGGCGCGGTAGGTCACTTTGCCGCCCTTGACGGTGGCCCACACCCGGCCGTACAGCGTCTGGCCGTGGTAGGGGCAGTTGTGGGATTTGGAGTGCAGCTTTTCCCGGTCCACCACCCATTCGGCGTCCGGCTCCACCAGCACCACGTCGGCGTCGAAGCCCGGCTCCAGCCGGCCCTTGTTCAGGCCCAGAATCGCGGCGGGGTTTTCGCTCATCAGGCGGCTGAGCAGCTCCAGCGGCAGGCCCTGCTGGCGGCAGAGCTTGGTGTAGCAC
>CAMFSB010000119.1 GCA_945982465.1 uncultured Faecalibacterium sp.
CGCAGCGCATCGGCATGCACCCGCGCTTCGCGCCGGCCCCGGTACAACGCGAACGCCCGCGTCACCGTGCTGGACAGCGCCGCCGGGTGGATGCACCGGCACAACTGGCCGGGCAGGTCCTCTACTCCCACCCGCCCCTGCTGCTCCAGAATGGGCTTGAGCGCGAACAGGCCGTCCACCGTGGTGGAATACTGCTTTTGCCAGCATTCCTCCCGGCGGCCGCAGTTGAAGCACAGCTCGTCGTGGGTGCAGTCCACCACCCAGTTGTAGGTCTCGCCCTTGTGCGGCAGCACCTGATACACGCCGTCCACCGTCTGCGCAATGCCCGAAAGGCTCTCCGCCACAGCGGACAGCCGCGTTGCCGCCGAGGAGATCACCGGCCGCGCAGCGCTTTCGGCCGGGTCGGCGGGGGGCACGGCCAGCACCCACTTTGGCGGCAGCAGCAAAAACACCGCCTCGGCCGCCAGCAGCGCGCCCAAAAAGCGCAGGGCGGCGGGCTGCTGGGCCGCGCAGAACGCACCCGGCAGACACCCCAGCCAGAATACCGCCGCGCTGCGCAGCTTTTCGCCCGGGCAGAACACCGCCGCGCACAACGTGCCGCAGCACAGCGCCGCCGCCGCAAAGCCCAGTGCGGGCCGGGCCGCGCACAGCGCCGTTGACAGCACAATGGCCGCCACCGCCGCTTCCTTCAACCGGCCGCGGCAGCCCAGCGTCAGCCCGGCCAGCGCCGCCAAAAACGCCCCCGCCTCAAACGAGCCCAGCGGCAGATTGGCGGCCGCGGCCACCAGCACCGCCCCCACCAGCAGCGCGCCCGCGCCGCCCTCGTCTGCCGGCCAGCGCCGCAGCGCGTAGCCATAGCCCGCGCACAGCAGCGCGTCGATGCAGGTGCACAGCAGCTGCGCCGGGGTGGCCGCGCCCGACAGCTCCATCAGCAGCATGGCAAGCGCCCACACGCCGCAGCAGGCCGCGCACGCCGGGCCAAACCGCCGGGGCCGCGCCCAGCGCATGGCGGCGCAGGCCGCCAGCGCCGAAAGCACCGCCACCGCCTGCACGCCGTCGTACCGCAGCAGCACCCCCAGCGCCGCGCCCGCGCACACTGCCAGAAAGCGGTCCTCGGCCGCGCCCAGGGCCAGCCCCGGCCCAAAGGGGGCCAGCACCCCGTACAGTACCGCCCCCGCGCCGGCGGCCGCGCCGGCGGCCAGCGCCGTGCCCTGCCGCCGGAGGGTCAATGGAAACATCCGTCTGCTTTGCGCGCCGCGGGCCGCGCTTTCCAGCGTATTGTGCATCCTGTGTTCCTCCTTTTCATCCACCTGTGTGAATTTGTCCGTCACCCGGTGCATATACTGTACCGCGGCCGGACCGGCGCATTTTGGCGCAAAGCGGAGAAAGGCAAAAAACCGCCGCAATGCAGCAAAAACACCCCCTGCCGCCGGTGTGCGGAGGGGGTGTTCTGCGATTCTGTTCTGTTTGCGGCGCATTGCCGCCGGTGCGCGCAGCAGGCGCGCTGTGCTTTACGGCAGTTCGTGCCGGGCCGGGCCGCCCGCCGGTGCGCGGGCGTATGGCTTTGTGCGCGCCGGTCGGCCGCACCTTTGGCTCAGCCCAGCTTTTCGAGGGCGGCGCGCAGGCGCTCCAGCGTTTTTTCGCGGCCCATCATACAGGCAAGGTCGGTGCCGCCGCCCGGCGTGCGCTGTTTGCCCGAAAGCGCGATGCCCAGCGGGTACAGCAGCCAGCCGTTTTTCACGCCCATTTGCTCCGCCTTGGCCTTGCAGGCGGCAAAAATGGCGTCTTTATCGCCGTAGTCCAGCGCCGGGTCGGCCAGCACCGGCTCCAGCGCCTCCAGCGCCTGCTTTGCCGTTTCGGGGGTGGTTTTCTGCTTTTTGTTGGCGTACAGCGCAAGGTCGTATTCCGGCATCCGGTCAAAGAAATCCAGCTGCTCGGGGATCTCGCCCAGCACCTCGCACCGGGGCTGGAGGTTCGCGCACAGCAGCGCCTTGTTGATGGGGCTCTTGACGGCGCTGTCGATCCACGGCTCGGCCTTTTTCAAAAACTCCTCGGCGGGCAGCCGGCGGATATACTCGGCGTTGATGGCCCGCAGCTTGAGCGGGTCGAAGATGGCCGGTGACTTGGAAATGCCCGCCGGGTCCCAGATCCTGACCAGCTCCGGCAGCGTAAAGATCTCCTGCTCGGCGTATGCGCCGCGGGGCGACCAGCCCAGCAGGCAGATATAGTTCAAAATCGCCTCGGTCAGGTAGCCCTTGGCCACCAGGTCCTGATAGCTGGCGTCGCCGTTGCGCTTGGACAGCTTGTTCTGCGCATCCTTCATCACAGGCGGGCAGTGGATATAGGTGGGGATCTCCCAGCCGAACGCCTGGTACAGCAGGTTGTACTTGGGCGTGGAGGACAAATACTCGCTGCCCCGGATCACATGGGTGATGCCCATCAGGTGGTCATCCACCACGTTGGCAAAGTTGTAGGTGGGCATGCCGTCGCTCTTGATCAGGATCTGATCGTCCATCTCGCTGTTTTCCACCTCGATGTGGCCGTACACCACATCGTCAAAGCCGGTCACGCCGGTTTTGGGGATCTTCTGGCGGATCACATAGGGCACGCCGGCGGCCAGCTTGGCGCGCACCTCCTCCTCGGGCAGGTCGCGGCAGCAGCCGTCGTAGTGGGTCATCTCGCCGGCGGCGCGCTGGGCCGCGTGCATGGCGTCCAGCCGTTCGGGCGTGCAGAAGCAGTAGTAGGCCTTGCCCTCGGCCACCAGCTGCTCGGCGTACTGTTTGAACATGCCCATGCGCTCGCTCTGCACATAGGGGCCCACCGGGCCGCCGATGTCGGGGCCTTCGTCCCACAGCAGGCCGGTCTCGCGGCAGGTGTTGTAGATCACGTCCACCGCGCCTTCCACATAGCGCTCCTGGTCGGTATCCTCAATGCGCAGGATGAACGTGCCGTCCTCGTGCTTGGCCATCAGGTAGGCGTACAGGGCGGTGCGCAGGTTGCCCACGTGCATATACCCGGTGGGCGAGGGTGCAAAACGCGTGCGTACTTTCATCAAAAGCTCCCCTTTAGTTTTATGCGTCGGGGCCGCAGCGGGCCCGGGATCTTATTAGCAGTGTAGCCGCCGCAGGCGGTTTTGTCAATAAAGGAAGGCCCGCCCGGGTTGACAAACCCGCCTGCCTGCGCCTATAATAGCCCTAAACCGTTGAGGCGAAAGTAAAACTGCACAGCGCACGCGCAGAGAGCCCCCTTTGCTGGGAACGGGGCCGGAAGCGGGGCAGACAAATGGTTCGCCGAGGGCGCGGGGAACGCGGGCGCAGCCCGCCGGTATCCGCTGCCGGCAGCCCCCGTTACCGGGCGGAAGAATGGCACATTCTTCGCAGAGTGGCCGCGCTTTGCCGCGGCAGGCAAGGTGGCACCGCAGAATTTTCTGCCCTTGCACAGGCACCCCCTGTGCGGGGGCATTTTACGTTGAAAGAGGGAATCATCATGGCAGAACAAAAACGCAAGCGCATCCTCTCGGGCATCCAGCCCACCGGCACCTTTACACTGGGCAACTACATCGGCGCGGTGCGCAACTGGGCCAAGCTGCAGGACGATTTTGAATGCCTGTATATGCTGGCCGACCTGCACGCGCTCACCGTGCGCCAGGTGCCCGCCGAACTGCGCCGCCACACCCGCGAGGCGGCCGCCATGCTGCTGGCCGCCGGCATCGACCCCAGCCAGAGCCTGGTGTTCGTGCAGAGCCAGGTGCCTGCCCACACCCAGCTGGGCTGGGTGATCACCTGCAACAGCCAGTTCGGCGAGCTGAGCCGCATGACCCAGTTCAAGGATAAAAGCGCCAAGCACCCGGACAATATCAACGGCGGCCTGCGCTCCTACCCCCGCCTGCTGGCGGCCGATATCCTGGTGTACCTCGCCGAGCTGGTGCCCGTGGGGCAGGACCAGACCCAGCACCTGGAGCTGGCCCGCAACGTGGCCCAGCGCTTCAACAACGCCTACTCGCCCACCTTTACGCTGCCCGAGGGCTATATCACCAAGGAGGGCGCCAAGATCATGTCGCTGGCCGAGCCCACCCGCAAGATGAGCAAGAGCGATACCAACCAGAACTCCTATATCCTGATGACCGACGACACCGACACCATCCTGCGCAAATTCAAGCGTGCGGTGACCGATTCGGACGGCGTGGTGCGCTACGACCCGGCCGCGAAGCCCGGCGTGTCCAACCTGATGTGCATTTACAATGTGTTCACCGGCAAAGCGATGGACGAGATCGAGCGCGAATTTGACGGCGTGGGCTACGGCGATTTCAAGCTGGCCGTGGGCCAGGCCGTGGCCGACGCGCTGGCGCCCATCCAGGGCGAGTACGCCCGCATTCTGGCCGACACCGCCTATGTGGACGGCGTGCTGCGCCAGGGCGCGGAGGGCGCCTCCCGCTTAGCAAACCGCATGGTGGAGAAAGTCTACCGCAAGATCGGCCTTTTGCAGCTTTGAGCCTGCCGCTTGCGCCGCGGGGTGGAACGCCCCGCGGCGCTTTTTGTGCTTTGGCCGCAAAAATGCCCCAAACGCGGCGAAGGGCGACGGTGTCTGTCTCAAAATGGAAAAAGCTGTCGAAAGAAAAATTTTCTTCCCAGCTTTTCCAATTATTGACAGTTGTTTCTCCAAATTGTATAATTTATACAGAAGTCATCGGTTTCAACCAGAATATTCTTCCGTTCGGCAGCGGCCGCGGCAGGGCTGGCAGGCCGTATGAAACACGCTGAATGGGGAACGCCAAAGGAGGCAGACTCGTATGAAAAGCACCGGGATCGTGCGCGGCATCGACGGCCTTGGCCGGATCGTGCTGCCCAAGGAACTGCGCAGTGCGCTCAAGCTCGACCGGGACGCCCGGCTGGAAATATTTGTGGACGGGGACACGATCCTGCTCAAAAAATACAAGCCTGCCGGGACCTGCGACTTCTGCGGCGAGATCACGCCGGATTTTTTGACCTATCAGGGCGTGTGCATCTGCCGCGCCTGCCGCGATAAGATCAGCGCGCTGTAAGGCGTAAAAAACGCCGCCCGGCCGGGCGGCGTTTTGCGCTGCTGCTTATTTCAGTTTTTCGATGCGTGCCTCGCTGGTCTTGATCAGGTTCATCAGGCTGGAGGCATACAGCGGGTATTCCTTGGCAAGGCTCTCGGTGGTCATGGCCAGGCGGGCGGTGTCCTTTACGCCCGCCCCGCTGCCGGCCGGGTCCTCGCCGTTCAGCAGCGCCTGAATGTTAGTCTCCGCCAGGTGCATGGCCGAATCGGAATACCCCTCCCATAATACCTGCGACACCCCGAACAGGCTGCGGGCATTGTGCGGCTGCGCGCTGTACAGCCGGCGGAACACCTTGTACACTGCCAGCATCAAAAAGGCGCTCACCTCGGTGACCAGGCTCTTGTCCTGGCACTCGCCCACCTTTGCGTACAGGATATTCAGGCTGTTGGACACCAGCTTTTTGTTCATGGTGGGCAGCACGCTGCCGCGGTAGATGCTGTCCTTCATGCTTTCGGGGTTGGGCAGGTCCTCGGCGTTCAGCATCATGCCGCTGCGGTCGGCGCTGCGGCCCAGCAGATAGTCGCAGGATACGCCGTAGTAATCGGCCACCCGCACCACAAACTCCAGTCCGCATTCGCGGATGCCCTTTTCGTAATGCGACAACAGCGCCTGTGACACCCCAAGGTCCTCGGCCGCCTGCTTCTGCGTAATGCCGCGTTCTTTCCGCAGAAGGGTAATGATCCGGTTGAATTCCATCGTCATGGGTGGCCTCACTTCCAACGCCTTTTCCCGTTGTTTTACGGAACGTTGATTCTA
>CAMFSB010000120.1 GCA_945982465.1 uncultured Faecalibacterium sp.
AATCTGGCCAAAGAGGTCAAGAGCGCTATCATGGGCTCTTCGGAAATGCCGGAGTTGCTGGGCGTGTGTGACCGCATTCTGGTCATGTCCGGCGGCCAGCTGGCAGGAGAAGTTGACGCAAAAACGACCACGCAGGAAGAGATCATGACTCTGGCTGCGAAGTTTGCATAAGGACGGGAGGAACAATACCGTGGCTGTAACAAATATCCAGGCGAAGAGCCAGGAATTCAAGGCGCTTTCGTCAAAAGAAAAAATGAGCAAGGTGGGCAACCTGCTTCTGAACAACGCCATGTACATCATCATCATTCTGGCGGTCATTTACATCGGAATTCAGAAGCCGGCCTTCCTGAAGCTGCCCTCCATCATCAACATCGTTTCGCTTACGGCGGCAAAGCTGCCCATCGCTTTGGGCATCGGCGGCTGCATCGTGCTGACCGGTACCGATATTTCGGCCGGCCGCGTGGTGGGCCTGACGGCCTGCATCTCGGCCTCGCTGCTGACGACGGCGTTCAAGGTGTTCCCCAACATGACCAATGCGCTGCCCATCCCGGTGGTGCTGCTGATCATCCTGGCCGTGGGCGCCGCGATCGGCTTTGTCAACGGCTTCAGCGTGGCCAAATTCAAGCTGCATCCCTTTATCGTTACGCTGTCCACCCAGCTGATCACCTACGGCATCATCCTGATGTACCTGATGAACGGCACCAACAACGGCCAGACGCTCAGCGGCCTGACGACGGAGTACCGTTCGCTGATCACCGGCACCCTGTTCACCATCGGCGGCGTGGCGGTGCCCCGCTATGTGCTGTACTCCATCATCCTGACCGCCCTGATGTGGGTCATCTGGAACAAGACCACCTTCGGCAAGAACATGTTCGCGGTTGGCTCCAACGAAGAAGCTGCCAACGTTTCGGGCGTCAACGTGTCCAAAACCATCATCATGGTGTTCATGCTGGCCGGCATGATGTACGCCATCACCGGCTTTATTGACGGCGCGCGTATCGCCTCGGCCAATGCCAACACCGGCCTGAACTACGAGTGCGACGCCATCGCGGCCTGCGTCATCGGCGGCGTGTCGTTCGTCGGCGGCATCGGCCGCATCAGCGGCATCGTGATCGGCGTTCTGCTGCTGCAGATCATCTTTGCCGGCCTGAACTTCCTGACGGTCGACGCCAACATGCTGTACATCATCAAGGGCCTGATCATCCTGATCGCCTGCGCCATTGATATGCGCAAGTATCTGGTGCGCAAGTAAGTCCATGGCGGACGAACGGAAAGACGGGCAGGCCCCGGAACAGCCCGGGCAGGGGACACAGCCGCCCGCCCCGCAGACGCAAAGGCAGCTGCGGGGGCTGTATGGCAAGGTGAATATCCCGGTCAAAACGCTGGACCGGATCATCCTTGTGCTGTGCGCGGCGCTGGTACTATGCCTGGTGTTCGCTATGTCCAACCGCGGCTATCAGGTCAGCTTTGATACGTTGGGCGGCACCCCGGTGGAAAGCCAGACCCGGATGTACGGCGAGCTGGTGGAGCCGCCTGCCCCGCCCACCCGCGAGGGCTATGTGTTCGACGGCTGGTACACCGATAGGGCCGCCACAATGCCCTGGGATCTGGAGCAGGACGTGGTGACCGAGCCAATGACCCTGTACGCCGGCTGGGAGCAGGCGCCCTGACTCCGGCCGCCCGCGTAAAAGCAAAGCACAAGGCCGAACAAGCCACCGGCCCGTTTTTACAGGACAGTGATCCTAAGCATTGCGCTGCAGGCATCTCCCGGGGAGGGCTGAATGCAATAACGGGTATCCGGTGAGAGCTGGATGCCCGTTATTTCGTTGTTATCACACAAACCAATGGATTGATCCGCAGCTTTCAGAATGAACCAGCCGGTATCAAAGCTGGAAACGTAAGGGTGTATCGCGCGGAAGCCGGCGGCTGATTTGCGCAATGCACATTTTGATACGACACCCATCGGGAAAGATCGCTGCCGCGTTCACCGCCGGTGTGACGGTGAACGCGCAAGAAAGCCCCGGGAGGGGATCGGCGCATATTGCTTGCAGAAAGAGATGGATCCCTTACCGTGTATCGTATGAATTTCAGGAGGTATCGTATGTCGCAAATCGCTCGTGTATGCATTGACCACGCAACCATCTATTGTAAAAATGCTGCCGAAATGGACCGGCTGTTCTCGACCCTGGGCTTTTACTCCCGCAATCGCGTTCACTACATGTTCCCGAACAGCTACTTTGAGCTCTACCAGCCGCACAGTGAAAATGAAACCTACCCGTTCTTTCATTCTGACGCTGGTCTGCACTCTTTTATTTTCTGGAGCGACGATATTGACGCTAGCTACCAGCGTGTGGTAAATGCCGGCTACAGGACCGCCATGCCCGTTTCGGATTTCAGCCGCCCGGCCAACCATGGCGATCCGCGCGGTACCGCCAGTTTCCGCGGTTTCTATATGCAAACGCCGCTGCTCCCCATCGGCGAAACCGCCGTTGTGCAGCAGATGAACCCGGAACTGATTTATCCGCACAGGCCCTACCCGCACCCCAATACAGCCATTGCCATGGATAAGATGTTCCTCTGTGTGCCTGCAGATGAGGAAAAGACGGTTGCCGATCCGCTGGAAACGTTCTGCGCAGTTGTCAGCGAAGGGCGCCCCGAGCGCGGCTGCATCAAAGAACTTGAGGTTGCATCACCGGATGAGCTTTTTGAAAAATACCGCGTTCGCATCGATCCGGAACGCAGCAGCTGCGCAGGCATTCGCTTCCGTGTGCAGGACCTGGATATGCTGCGCGTCTTTGCTTCCGGCTCGGAGCTCTCCTGGCACGAAGAGGATGGCGTGATTACGGTCGACCTTTCGGAACAGGTCAACCTCTTCATGCAGTTTGCCGCTGTTTGATGGCGAGAAAGGATCGTATGGGGATCTCGGCTGAAGTTCTCGCGTTACGGGAGGAAATGATCTCCTGGCGGCGCGACATCCATATGCACCCAGAGCTTGGGTTTTCCGAGCATCGTACCTCTGCGTTGGTTCGCGACGCACTGCACTCGTTCGGCTTTGACGAGATCCTGACGGATTTTTGCCCCGCGCACACCGCTGTGGTCGGCATTCTCCGCACGGGCCGGCCTGGCCATGTGGTAGGCCTGCGCGCTGATATGGACGCACTCCCAATGCAGGATGAAAAGGACGTCCCTTATCGCTCGCAGACACCGGGGGTCTGCCACGCCTGCGGCCACGACGCGCACACCGCGGCGCTGCTGGGGGTCGCCAAATACTGTGCTGAACATCGCGAACAGCTTTGCGGCACACTGAAATTTGTGTTTCAACCCGCAGAGGAAGGGCCTGCTCCCGGCGGGGCGAAATACATTGTGGAATCCGGCGTGCTGGATGATGTTGAAACGATGATCGGCGGTCATCAGAGCACCTACGCTTCGGTTGGCCAGGTGCTGATCAAAAGCGGCACTGCCTGCGCCGGAGGGCACGCGTTCAAGCTGACGCTGACTGGAATCGGAACGCACGCGGTCAGCCCGCAGGATGGCTCTGACGTCATCGCCACGGCGATGCAGATCATCGATTCCTGGCAAAGTATGCTTACGCGCCAGGTCGATCCGCAGCAGCCGGTCGTCCTTTCTGTCTGTTCGATTCACGCCGGCGAAGAGGGGGCGACCAACGTGCTTCCGTCCACGGCCACGCTTTCCGGCACGATCCGCACGTTCAGCGATTCCCTGCGCGAGAATGTTTTGCAAAAAATGCGGGAGCGCGCGGAGGCGATCGCCCGGTTTAACGGCTGCGAATGCATGATGGAGGCGGAATATCAGTTCCCCGTTCTGGTCAACGATGACGCCGTGACGCAGATCATCCGGAAAGCTGCTATCGAGGTGGCCGGTCCCAACGCCGTATTCGCCGTTCCGGAGCCTTCCATCGGCTCGGAAGATTTTGCACAATATGCCAGCAAGATCCCTGCTTCGTACTTTATGTTCGGCGTTCGGAACAATGAAAAGGGTTTTGTCTACGGCGGTCATCACCCCAAATTTGACCTGGATGAAGACGGGCTCCTCTATGATGCAGAGATCTTCCTGCATGCCCTGCACTACCTGCTGCCGCTGCGCGACTGCTAAAAGCTTGCCGCTGGCGCGCTTTTGCATGTGCGGCCGTGAATGTATCGCAGAAGAATGACGGATCCCTTGCGTCAGAAACCAGGTCACGCTGGTCATGTGAGCGCAATGCGGATCGGAAAAACGGATCGCCGGTTTCCCCTGTATGCCGAACCTTTGAAAACAGCGGCGCGGCTGCGGCGCCGCTGTTTTCCTGCCTGGAGCCGGATGGGCTCCAACAGGGAGCGGGGCACAGAAAGGGCCGGAACATAAAATTCGCCGCCTGTCGGAGCGTTTCCGACAGGCGGCGTTCGCTTTTCGATTCGTTTTTGGGCGGCCCGCTGCCCATATCCGCGCCGCAGGCTGCTGGGCGGCCCGCAGGGGAGGGGGGTCAGTCGTCGGTGCTGTCCAGCTTGAGCACGGCGGTAAACGCCTCGCTGGGCAGCTGTACGGTGCCCAGCTGACGCATCTTCTTTTTGCCTTCCTTCTGCTTTTCCAGCAGCTTCTTTTTGCGGGTGATATCGCCGCCGTAGCACTTGGCCAGCACATCCTTGCGCATGGCCTTGACCGTCTCGCGGGCAATGATCTTGCCGCCGATGGCCGCCTGTACGGGCACCTCGAACAGCTGGCGCGGGATGTTGTCGCGCAGCTTTTCGCAGATGCGGCGGCCCTTGGAATAAGCGTTATCGCGGAACACGATCATGGAAAGGGCGTCCACCGGGTCGCCGTTCAAAAGGAAATCCAGCTTGACCAGGTCGCTGGCACGGTACTCCTTGAACTCGTAGTCGTAGCTGGCGTAGCCGCGGCTGCGGCTCTTGATGGCATCGAAAAAGTCGTACACGATCTCGCCCAGCGGCAGCTCGTAGTGCAGGTCCACGCGCACATCGTCCAGATATTTCATGTTCACCAGCACGCCGCGCTTTTGCTGGCACAGATCCATCAGGCTGCCCACATACTCGTTGGGCGTGTACACATGCACATCCACAAACGGCTCCTCCTGCTTGGCAATGCTGGCCGGGTCGGGGTAGCCGGACGGGTTCGAGATCATCTCCACCGTGCCGTCGGTGCGGGTAATGCGATACTGTACGCCGGGCGTGGTGGTGATCAGGTCCAGGTCAAACTCCCGTTCCAACCGCTCGGTGATGATCTCCATGTGCAAAAGGCCCAGAAAACCGCACCGGAAGCCAAAGCCCAGCGCGGCGCTGGTTTCCATCTCAAAGCTCAGGGAGGCGTCGTTCAGCTGCAGCTTTTCCAGCGCGTCCTTCAGGTCGGGGTACTTGGCGCCGTCGGCGGGGTAAATGCCGCAGAACACCATGGGCTTGACCTGCCGGTAGCCGGGCAGCGCCTGCGCGGTGGGCCGGTTTGCCAGCGTGACGGTGTCGCCCACGCGGGTGTCCTGCACAGTCTTGATGGAGGCGGTCAGGTAGCCCACCTCGCCGGCTTCCAGCCTGTCGCAGGGCGAAAGGCTGGTGGCGCCCATGTGGCCCACCTCCACCAGCGTGAACTCGGCCCCAGTGGCCATCAGGCGGATGGTGTCGCCGGGCTTGACCGTGCCCTCAAACACACGGATGTAGACGATCCCGCCCTTCTAGCTCACGAAAATCCTGACAAAGAACAGCCCAATCAACACCCCGACCCCGTCGCCCAACCACGCGACCAATACTCTCACCACCAC
>CAMFSB010000121.1 GCA_945982465.1 uncultured Faecalibacterium sp.
TTTCATTCTTGTATAATATCATCTGTGGCGCATTTTGTAAAATTGATTTCCGTGCGGCGCGGGGGCCGTGCCTTGTTTTGCCCGGGGGGATATGGTACAATATTCTGTATCAGAACCGGCCGGGCGGCCGGTGTAAAATCCACAGCATGTTGGAGGCAAAGGCATGAGCGAACCAGTCGTTTGCCCGTTCTGCGCGGGCAGCATTGAGGCGGGGCAGAAGGAGTGCCCGGCCTGCCACCACAGCCTTGAAAATAAAAACCCCCGCGGCGCGCTGGCCCTGGGCACCGTGCTGGCCGAGCGATATACCATCGGCGAGTTTGCGTATGCCGACGGCGAGGGCGTGCTTTACCGTAGCGTGGAAAACAAGGGCGGCATCCCGGTCACGATCAAGGAATACCTGCCTGTGACGCTGGCGGCCGACCGCGGGTCGGACGGCGCGCTGCGGCCCAAGGCCGGCAGCGAGGTGCTGTTCAAAACAACCCGGATGGATTTTGCCGATCTGTACCGCGCGCTGATGCAGGTGACCCCGGCCACCGGCCTGGAGGCCGTGCTGGACGTGGTGGAGGCCAACAATACGGTGTACGCTGTGATGGAAAACCCCGGCGGCATCCCGCTGAGCCGCTATCTGGATACAGTGGGCGGCGTGATGAACCCCGCCGAGGCGCGCAGCATGCTGCAGCCGGTGTTCGAGGGCGTGGCCGCCATGCACGCGGCGGGCCTGGTGCACCGGGGCATCAGCCCCGAAAACATCCGCGTGCTGGAAAGCGGCCGGGCCCGCCTGACCGGCTATGCCACCATCGGCCTGCGCACGGTGGGCAGCGGCCTGCGCGCCCAGCTTTACGAGGGGTATTCGGCGCCGGAGCAGTATTCCACGGCGGAATTTGAGGGCCGCTATACCGACGAATACGCCCTGGCGGCGGTGTTCTACCGCATGGTGTGCGGCCGCGCGCCGGTGCCCGCCGGGCAGCGCCTGGTGGCCGATTCCAACCCTGCGGCCCGCACGCTGGAGCCTACGGTGCCCAGCTATCTTTCGCAGGTGCTGGAGCTGGGCCTGCGGCTGAAACCGGCCGAGCGCATTCAGACGGTGCCGGAGCTGATGAGCGCGCTTTCCTCGCCCGATGCAGCCCGCCCGCTGCTGAGCAAGGGCACAAAAAACCAGAAAGACGCAGAAAACGGCCGGCGCAAAGCCCCTGTTACGGGCCTGCTGGCCGGCACGCTGGTACTGCTGGCGGTATTGGTGCTGCTGGGGCTGTGGATCGCGGTGCGCGGGCGGGATGGCCGGGGCCAGACTCCGCAGTCCGCCTCCAGCGCCGCCCCTACGGCCGAGCCGGAACGGGTGCCGGATTTTACCGGCTTTACCTACGCCCAGCTGATGGCAAACCAGAATTATTCCAGCAAATATCTGTTCTACCACGACCCCGCTAAGGATGAATACAGCACCCGGTACGACGAGGGCGTGGTGATCCGCCAAAGCCCGGAGCCAGGCGAAGTGATGGGCGACAGCTACACCGTGGAGCTGATTTTGAGCAAAGGGCCGGAGTTGGCCGTTATGCCCAACATCATCGGCTGGCAGCAGGAGGACGCGGTCAGCGAACTGCGCAAGGCCCGCCTTACCTCGGCGGTGTATGTGATGGAAAACGACGGCACCTACGCCAGCGGCTGTGTGGTCAAATGCAGCGCCGCGCCGGGCGAAGAACTGCCTGCCGGTACGACGATCACGGTGTATATCGCGGCAGACCGGGATGTGATCATCCCGCCCACGCCTACCCCCTCGGCGGAGCCGACCCCAACGCCCATCCCCGATCTGGAAGAGGATTTTGACTGACTTTTGCGGCCTACAGAACAGCCCGCCCCTTGCAGCGCTTTGCCTGCGGGGGACGGGCTGTTTTTGCTGTACAAATGGGGCGGAAAACCGCAAGCCGCACGCCGCGCTAGGGGGCGGCCCACAGCGGGGCGAGGCGATCGGCAGGGAACGCGTCGGTGTCGTACCGCCAGACCGTGCCGTCCGCGGCGGTGAACTGCCAGAAGATGCCGGTGGAATGGGCGGCGCCCGGCTCCAGCTCCACGGCCCACAGCAGCAGCACAGCGCCGTCGCCGTATTCCAGGCACAAATCGGGCGCGGCGTCGGGCGAAGCGCGGTACAGCTTGCCCGGCGTGCCGGTCAGTTGTGTGTAGGGCAGGTAAACGGTGTCGCCTGTGATGCGGTAGTGCTGCTCCCCGGCCCGGGCCTGCACGCCGCCATGGGTGTAGGCGTAGACCGTGCTGTCGGAAAACGCGCGCACAAAGGCGCGGAAGTGCTGCAAATACCAGCCGGCATACAAAAACAGGCCCAGCACAAAGGCGCAGATCACGCCGCATACCGCCAGCGGGATGGCGATGCCCCGGTCGCGCCGGGGCTTGGGCGTTTGCAGCTTGGCATACATCTGGTCGGTCATGGGCGGGGCCTCCTTTCGGCTGCGCTGCGGTGATTGCGGCAGATCCGCGCACAGCGGATCAAAACGGATCGGCTGCGGGCCGGCCCGGCGTTTCAATCACGGCTTTGCTCCCAGTATAACACGGGGCCCGTGCGGCGGCAAGGCGGGGTAAAACGCCGGGGAGCCTGCCGCTTTGGCGCGGCAGGCTCCCCGGCAGGGTTATGAAAAATGGAAATTGGAAAACGCTCTGCTTACAGGTTGGTGTAACCCATCAGATATTCGTCCACGGCGGCGGCGCAGTCGCGGCCCTCCCGCAGGCCCCACACCACCAGGCTCTGGCCGCGGCGCATATCGCCGCAGGCGTACACGCCGGGCACGTTTGTGGCAAAGCGGGCGTCGTCGGCGTCCACCACGCCGCGGACGGTGCGCTGTACGCCGAACGCATCGGCCACATAGCTTTCGCAGCCGGTAAAGCCTGCGGCGATCAGCGCCAGCTGGCATTCATAGGTGAACTCCTCGCCGGTGGGCGCCATCACGGTGCGGCCGGTGGCCTCGTCCCGTTCGGGGCGCAGCCGCTGGATCACCGCGCCGCGCAGCGTGCCGTCGTCGTTTTTCAAAAACTCCTTGACCGTGGTCTGGTATTCCCGCGGGTCCTTGCCGAACTTTGCCAGGCTTTCCACCTGGCCGTAGTCCACCTTGAGCACCTTGGGCCATTCGGGCCAGGGGTTCGAGGCCGCCCGCGGCTTGGGCGGCGGCGGCAGCATTTCCCGCGCCAGCAGGTCGGTGCAGCCCTGGCGGATGGCCGTGCCCTGGCAGTCGTTGCCGGTGTCGCCGCCGCCGATCACCAGCACCTGCTTGCCCTCGGCGGAAATGGCTTTGCCGTCGGTCAGGCTGGAATCCAGCAGACTCTTGGTCACGCCGGACAGGTAATCCACCGCGAAGTACACGCCCGCCGCGTCCCGGCCGGGCACGTTCAGGTCACGGGGCTGCTTGGCGCCGCAGGCCAGCACCACGGCGTCGGCACTGTCCAGCAGGGCCTGCGCGGGCACAGCCGCGCCCACGTCGGCGTTGGTGATGAACTCCACGCCCTCCGCCTGCATGATGCGCACGCGCCGTTCGATCACGCTTTTGTCCAGCTTCATGTTGGGGATGCCGTACATCAGCAGGCCGCCCACACGGTCGCTGCGCTCGTACACGGCCACCGGGCCGCCGGTCACGTCGCCGCAGGTGCAGGCGGCCTCGCACAGCGCCGGACACACCCGGCTGGTAAATTCAGGAAAACGGTTGGTGGCCATCAGCCGGCGCAGGGCCAGTTCCCATTTGCCCTGGTACACCAGATCGTTCCACTCCGGGATCAGGTTATTCAGCGGGCAGCCGGAGGCCATGCCGCCGATCATCATGCCCGCCTGGCAGAACGGTACGCCGCAATCCATGCAGCGCGCGCCCTGGATCTGCTGTTCCTCGCGGGAAAGCCATACATGAAATTCGCTAAAGTTTTCAATGCGCTCCAACGGCGGAACATCCGTGCTGGTCTTGCGCTGGTAATCCATAAATCCAGTGATCTTGCCCATTGTTCACGCCCTCCTTACTTTGCGGCCTTTTTCTGCGCATAGAATGCTTCGATCTGGGCCTGCTCGTTATCCAGGCCCTTTTCTTCCATCTGGGCGATCAGGCGCAGCATGCGGTCGTAATCGTGCGGCAGGACTTTTTTGAACTTGGGCAGATACTCGCCAAAGTTGGCCAAAATCTTTTTGCCCAGCGGGCTGCCGGTGGCCTCCACATGGGCGCGGATCAGCTCTTTCAGGGTGGCCACGTCGTATTTGTGCTCCACCGGCTCCAGGCTGACGGTCTCCTTGTTCACACGCTGGTAGAAATCCCATTCCTCGTCCAGCACATAGGCGATGCCGCCGGTCATGCCCGCGGCAAAGTTTTTGCCGGTGCGGCCCAGCACCACAACGGTGCCGCCGGTCATGTACTCGCAGCCGTGGTCGCCCACGCCCTCCACCACGGCGGTGGCGCCCGAGTTGCGCACCGCAAAGCGTTCGCCGGCCACACCGTTGATGAACGCCCAGCCACCGGTGGCGCCGTACAGCGCCACGTTGCCGGTGATGATGTTTTCTTCCGGTTTGTAGGAAATGCCCTCAGGCGGGCGCAGGCTCAGCCTGCCGCCCGAAAGGCCCTTGCCCATGTAGTCGTTGCAGTCGCCGGTCAGGTTCAGCGTCAGGCCCTTGGGGATGAACGCGCCGAAGCTCTGGCCGCCCGCGCCGGTGCAGTTGACAACGTAGGTGTCATCCGCCAGCGTATTGCCGAACTTGCGGGTGATCTCGCTGCCGAAAATGCGGCCCAGCGCCCGGTCTACGTTGCTGACGGGGATGCTGACGGTCTGCGGGCCTTTGCCGTTGAGCTTGAATCGCTTCATCAGCACCTTCATGTCGATGGTGTCTTCCAGCTTGAAGTCGTACACCGCCTTGGGGTCAAAGTGGACGTTGCTGTTTTCGATCAGCGGGTTGGACAGAATGGCGCTCAGGTCCAGCTTGGCGCCGCGGCTGCCGGGCTTTGCCGGCTTCTGGCGCAGCAAGTCGGTGCGGCCTACTAATTCCTCGACCGTGCGCACGCCCAGCTTTGCCATGTACTCGCGCAGCTCGGTGGCCACAAAGGTCAGGTAGTTCATCACATATTCCGGCTTGCCGCGGAAGTTTTTGCGCAGCTCGGGGTTCTGGGTGCAGATGCCCATGGGGCAGGTGTCCAGGTTGCACACGCGCATCATCACGCAGCCCAGTGCCATCAGCAGCGAAGTGCCGAAGCCAAATTCCTCCGCGCCCAGCATGCAGCTGATGGCCACATCACGGCCCGTGAGCAGCTTGGAGTCGCTTTCGATGCGCACGCGGCTACGCAGACCGTTCAAAATCAGGGTCTGGTGCGTTTCGGCAATGCCCAGCTCCCAGGGCAGGCCAGCATTTTTGATGCTGGTGCGGGGGGCCGCGCCGGTGCCGCCGTCGTAGCCGGCCACCAGAATCACCTGCGCGCCGCCCTTGGCCACGCCCGCGGCAATGGTGCCCACGCCCGCTTCGCTTGCCAGCTTGACGTTGATGCGCGCATTGCGGTTGGCGTTTTTCAGATCGTAGATCAACTCGGCCAAGTCCTCGATGGAGTAGATGTCGTGGTGGGGCGGCGGGCTGATCAGGCCCACGCCGGTGGTGGAGTGGCGGGTCTTGGCGATCCAGGGGTACACCTTGCCGCCGGGCAGGTTGCCGCCCTCGCCGGGCTTTGCGCCCTGCGCCATTTTGATCTGGATCTCATCGGCCGACACCAGATATTTGATGGTCACG
>CAMFSB010000122.1 GCA_945982465.1 uncultured Faecalibacterium sp.
GGGGCGTTTTCTCCCGGAAAGGGGCGTTTTGTCCAAATAATGTTTGGCGGAAAATCTATTCTGCAGCGGAAAAGGTGTGCGTGGGCTCGCTGCGAGCCGCCTGCCGCCCGGCAGGGTAAAACATGGGCCTGCGGCTTTGCCCCGGCCGGCCCGCCGCGCGCAGGATGTGCCTGCCCGCAGCGAAAAACAGCTGGAGATCACATGGGAATACAAATAATCTCGGAACATCGAATGATTTTTCGCGGTGGCTGTTTGCTTGGGCGGGGGCTGCGCCTGGGGCGCGGCAAAGGCCCGGCCCGGCCGGCTCTGACGCTGGGGGCGGGGAGTCGGTTTTTGTGCAAAATGGGGAAAGAAACCAGCCCCCTGTTGTGAAAGAGCCGATTCTGCCCCATTCGTATTGACGCTCTGCGCAGAATGTTTTATTATAAAACAACAAAAGGCTTTCACAGTAAAAGCCGAAACCTGTGCTAAACCCGCAAAAATGAGAAAGAATCGGAGGAAAACGATTATGCTGGGCAACAAGTACGATTATATGCACCGCATCACGCCTCAGATGCGCAAAGTCGTGGAGCACGTGGAGACCTGGAAAAAGACCAACCCCATGCGCGGCTCCTGGACCAGCGCCGAAGGCATCGAGGAGTACCGCCAGTGGTACATCGAGGAGCGCAGCTGGTGGAATGAGGGCGGCCCCCAGATGGAAAAGACCGACGATATCTGGATCCCCGGCGGCCCCCACGGCCAGATCAACGTCCGCCTGCACTACCCCAAGGTACGGGAGAATATGCCCATCATCGTGTTCAACCACGGCGGCGGCTATGTGTGCGGCAACAACGATACCCACAGCCGCATTATGCGCATTCTGGCCGACAAGAGCGGCTGCTGCGTGATCGGCGTGAACTACAAGCTGGCCCCCGAGGCCCGTTTCCCCAGCCAGATCGAGGAGAACGTGGCGGTGGTGCGCTACTTCCGGGAGCTTGGCGCGGTGTTGGGGCTGGACGGCTTGGTTTTCTGCCTGGGGGGGGACTCCGGGGGCTCGGGGATCAGCGTCGGCACCACGCTGTGGCTGCGCAACGAGTACAACGAGACGGATTACATCACCGCCCAGCTGCTGTACTACGGCGTGGGCGGCATGAAAGACAGCCCCTCGATCCGCCTGTGGGGCAACGAGTTCGACGAGCTGGTGTTTGATAAGCCGGTCATGGCGCACAACAACTACGATAAGGCGTTTATCAACGAGGATCAGCTGGACAGCCCCTACTACGACATGATGATGAACAATGATCTGAGCTGGGGTATTGCGCCTACCTTTATCGCCTGCGGCGAGGCTGACCCGGGTGTGGACGGCTGTGTCTGCCTGTACGAAATGCTGCAGGAAAAAGGCCATACCGTCAAGCTGAGCACCTATCCGGGCATCATGCACGCCTTCCTGCACTACAGCCGCATGCTGGATATGGTGTACGATTCGCTGCAGGAAGCGGCTGACTTTGTGGCGCGCGCCCGCTATATCAAAAAGAACAAGTAAGCCCTGACGCAGCCCCGTGCCAGGCAATAGCTGAAAAACGCCGTCCCGGCCCAGCGCCGGGGCGGCGTTTGTGTGCCGGAGCGTGCCGCCCCGCCCGGCGGCCGGGGAATAAAGAGGGCCGTAGGCCGCCCTGCCGCCCCGGATCGCCCCGGCGCGCAGTGGGTTCCGCGCTGCCGCCCGGCGGCAAAGCGGCGGGCCGCTGCCCCGGCCGGTGCCCTGCCGCTGGAAATCATCTCTCCGCCCGGGGTGGAATTTTTCACATTTCCCGAATAAACTGGCAGACAGCATCAGCCGGCGAACAGCGCCCGGCCTGCCGCCCAACGCGCGGCTTTGCATCCGGGGCGGAATGTGCTATACTAAAAGCCAGCAAAAGGGGGAGCGCTTATGGTCGAATGGGCCCGTGCCATGTGGAAAAAATACGCCGAGGTCATCCGGTACCTGTTTTTCGGCGTGCTGGCCACGCTGCTCAACATTGTGCTGTATGCCGTGTTCAAGGCTCTGTTCGGCTACGAGGCGGCCAACAGCTGGGGCAACGTGCTGGATAACATCCTCTGCATCCTGTTTGCCTACTGGACCAACCGCACCTGGGTGTTCACCAGCCGCACCCACGGCCGCGCGGCGTGGAACGAGTTTACCAAATTTGTGGGCTGCCGCCTGTTCACGCTGGTGGCAGACGCGGCCATCATGTATGTGGGCGGCAATGTGATCGGCCCGGCGCTGGTGGCGGCGCAGTACCTGTCGCTGTGGGGCCTGGGGGTCAAGGTGCTGGCCAATGTGGTCGTGGTGGTGCTGAACTATGTGTTCAGCAAGCTGATCGTATTCCGCAAAAGGAGCCGCTGAACGGGCGGCGCCGGCGGGCCGGCGGCGGCCCGCCGCAAACGATATCGGATTCCGCTGACAAAAACTTGTATAAGGAGGTCGCTGTTATGAAAAAAGTAAAGGGCTTTGCATTCCGCCTGGTGGGCCTGATCCTGGGCATCGTCGGGGCGGTGGTGTCGGCCACGGCAATCGTGTTCAGCACGGTGGGGCTTTTGCAGGCACGCCGCTGCAAGCACTGCAGGATGGAGGATGAGTTCAGATGACCGATCAGGAACTGCTTGCCCGGGTGGATCACACCCTGCTCAAGGCGGACGCCACCTGGCCGCAGGTGCAGGCATTGTGCGACGAAGCGCTGGCGTGCCACACTGCCTCGGTGTGCATCAACACCTGCTATGTAAAGCAGGCGGCCGAGTATCTGGCCGGCCGCGTGGCCGTGTGCTGCGTGGTGGGCTTCCCGCTGGGCGCGATGGACACCGCATCCAAGTGCTTTGAGGCCAAGACCGCTGTGGAAAACGGCGCGGACGAAGTGGACATGGTGATCAACATCGGCCGGCTGAAAAATGGCGAGTACGACGCCGTGCGCGAGGACATTGCCGCCGTCAAGCGGGCCGTGGGCGATAAGGTGCTCAAGGTCATCATCGAGACCTGCCTGCTCACCGATGCCGAAAAGGAAAAAATGTGCGACATCGTGCCCGCAGCGGGCGCGGATTTCCTCAAGCCCAGCACCGGCTTTTCCCCGGCGGGGGCCACCTTCCACGACATTGAGCTGTTCCGCCGCTGTGTGGCGGGCCGCTGCAAGATCAAGGCCGCCGGCGGCATCTCCACCCGCGAGGATATGGAAAAGTTCATCGCCCTGGGCGCCGACCGCCTGGGCACCTCCCGCGCGGTAAAGATCCTGAAAGGCGAACAGGCCAAAGGCTATTGAGCCGGCCAATGCCGCCGCGGGCCGCCCCCCAAAAACGGCGCACAGCCGCATATCACAGGAAAAACAGGCCCTCCGGCCGCATATCCTTGTAGGGATCATGCACCGGGGGGCTTGTTTATGGTACAGGAACATTCGCTGCTGACCGCCTTGCTCATGACCACGCTGGCGGGCCTTTCCACCGGGCTGGGCGGGTTACTGGTGCTGTGGCGCAGCCCCGGCGAAAAGGCCGTGAGCCTAGCGCTGGGGTTTGCGGGCGGCGTGATGCTGTCGGTCAGCCTGGCCGACCTGCTGCCCGCGGGGCTGGCGTATTACCAAAGCGTGTTTGTTTCCGACTTTGCGGCCGGCTGCGCTGCGGCCAGCCTGCTGCTGTGCGGCATGGCGCTGGCAGGGCTTTTGAGCCAGTGCCTGCCCGAGGAAGGCGAGGGCCTCTCCCGGCTGCTGGGCGGGGCGGAGGGGGCCGCCGCGGCCGAACCGGAACGCCTGCCCGCCGGCGGCAACGCGCGCCGGCTGCGGGCGCAGGCGCTGCACTGCGGGCTGGCGGTGGGGCTGGCGCTGCTGCTGCACAACCTGCCCGAGGGCATTCTGACGCTGTTTTCCGGTGTGGCCAACACGCGCACCGGGCTGCGCCTGTCGCTGGCCATCGCCATGCACAACATCCCCGAGGGCGTCAGCGTGGCGGCGCCGCTGTGGTACGCCACCCGCAGCCGGGCCAAAAGCGCGGGGGCGGCGTTCCTCTCCGGCCTGGCGGAGCCGGCCGGCGCGCTGCTGGCCTATTTTATCCTGCACGAACGGCTTAACGCAGGGCTGCTCAACGGGCTGACGCTGCTGGTGGCCGGCGTGATGTGCTGGGTGAGCGCGGCGGAGCTGCTGTTCGGGGGCTTTTCGATGGAGCAAAAAATGCCCACCACCGTCGGCTTTGCGCTGGGGGTGTGCACGATGACACTTGGAATTGCCGCGCTTGCGTGATATACTAAAAGCCAGCTTGCAGCGACGATAAAAAGCAGAGGGGGCGGCGCGATGCGAATATGGAAGATCCTGCTGCGCGCCGCGGCAGCCTGCCTGACGCTGGCGCTGCTGGCGGGCTGCACCGCTTCGGCCAGCCCCAATGTGGAGGAACTGCTGCGCGCGCCCCAGCTTTCGGGCGAATACAGCTCGATCAAGGCCGTGCTGGACAATTACCTGGGCGAGAGCGCCCAGCTCAAATACCCCAATACCGGCAACTTCCTTTCGCCCTATCTTTCCGGCGACTGGGACGGCGACGGCGCGGCCGATATGCTGGTGCTGTACCAGACCAGCGCTTCGGCCAATGTGTGCCTGGCCGTGCTGCAAAAGAACGCCGACGGCGCGTGGCAGGTGGCCGGCACCGCCGAGGGCCTTTCCAACACGGTGCAAAGCGTGCGCCTTGCCTCGCTGCGCGGCGGCAGCGAGAACCAGATCATGGTGGGCTATTCCACCCAGGGCGACGAGTATCTGGCCGTGTATACCTACGAAAACGGGGAGCTGCAGACCATTCTGCAGCAGACCTACACCCAGTACATCGTGGAGGATATCACCGGCAGCGGCGGCGAGGATTTGGTTTTGCTTTCGGACGATGCCGCCGCCGAAAAGCTGCAGGTGCAGCTTCTGACGGCGGGCGAGGACGGCTTTACGTTGGTGCAGGCGCTGGGCCTTTCGTCGGAGCAGTTCACCGGCTGTGCAGCCATCAGCGCGGGCCGCGGCTCCAACGGCAAGACCTACCTGGTGCTGGACGGCTGGACCGGCGCCACCGGCACCTCGCTGGCGTCGGTGGTGCTGTGCTACGACCAGTATGCCCGCCAGCTGGAGGCGGCGGATCTGCCGGGGACCGAGGACCTGTACACCGATTCGCTGCGCTACGTGGGCCTGTTGACCAGCCGTGATCTGGACGGCGACGGCGTGGTGGAGATCCCGACCCAGCCCGACGAGGCCGGCCAGCTCAACCTCTCGCAGGACAAGCGCATGGACTTTGTGGTCTGGCACGATTTTACCAAGCGCTATTCCGAAAAGAGCTTTGGCCTGCTGGATGAGGAATACGGCTATTACATCGCACTGCCCACGCTGTGGCAGGGCAACCTGCTTTTGACCGACGGCGAAACCGAAGGCTCGGTGGAGCTGCGCAATCTTTCGGGCGATGAGCTGTACCTGACGCTGCGCGTGGCCAGCCGGATCACGCCCGGCTGGTACCGGCTGGGGACGGTGGCGTCCGGCCAGATCCAGGTGCAGCTGGGGCCGGATGCGGACGAACTGACGGTGGCGCAGCTGAGCCAGTCGCTGCACATCCTGTAAGCACACAACCCCGGCCCGCAGCCGGGAGCGAAAGGAGAGTCGTACCAGTATGCCACGTGTTGTGGTAGGGGACGCAGAAGCGAGCATCCGCGAGAGGCTCGCTTTGAGCCTGCGCAGAAAGGGGAT
>CAMFSB010000123.1 GCA_945982465.1 uncultured Faecalibacterium sp.
TCCATCGGCAGCACGTTCAGCCCGTCGCTGCCCTTGGCGGTGGTAAAGGCGCAGGTGGTTTTCATCATGGCGGCCGCCGCCGGGCTGATGGCCGGCATCAGCTTTTTCACCAGCGGGCCGAACAGCCACAGATTGGCAAAGATCAGCTTCATGCCAAACACCATGTTGGGCGCAAGGCGGGTGAACATCTCGCGCACCGCCGGGCTGATCTGCACGCGGAACGGGTCGTGCTTTTCCATGTCCTGCACAAAGCCCGCCAGCCGCGGCAGCGGCGTATTTTTGCCGGGGGCGCTGGCGTGGCCGCCGCTGCCGTGGGCAATGAACTTTACGTCGCCGTAGCCCTTTTCCAGCACGCCCACCATGGCGTAGCGGCCCTTAACGCCGCTGATGGGCTCCTGCAGGATCATGCCGCCCTCGTCCATCAGCATGCCCAGGTGAACGCCGTGCTCCTTGAGCCAGGCCACAATGGCAGGGGCACTGGGGCCGCTCCATTCCTCGGTGCAGCTGCTGGTGATGTACACATCAGTCTCGGGCTGCCAGCCGGCGGCCAGCAGCTCTTCCAGCGCCTGAAACTCACAGAACAGGCTGCCCTTGGTATCCACCGTGCCGCGGCCCCACACCCGGCCCTCGGCGTCGATATCGCCGCTGAACGGGGCGTGCTCCCACCCTTCGGGCGGGGCGGCCACCACGTCGTGATGGCTCATCAGCAGGATCGGCTCGCCCTTGGGCGTGCCGGCGGCAGGCAGCCGCACGATCAGGCCGTCGCCGGGGTGGTACTGCTCGCACCGGGCGAACACATGGGGGAACAGCTCCGGCAGGCTTTGCTGAAAGCTGCGGAACTTGGTGCGGTCGGGGTCAAAGCGGCTGGAGACAGTCTCCTGCCGCACCATGGCCGAAAGCGTCTGCGCGTAGGCGGCCGCCCGGTCCGGGTCGACCGGGGGCGGGGCGGCGTTCAGCGCCGCAGTGGGCTTGAGCAGGGCCGCGCGCACCGCGGCGGCGGCCAGCAAAACAGCCAGGATCAACAGCAGAACAAGCAGGATCTTCAGCAGGATCATTCGTTTTCAAGCGCTCCTTTCCTATAAAACACCCAGGCGACGGCGATGGTCAGCCCGCCGATCACGATCAGCAGAACGCTGGTCTGGCGGATCAGCGCGGGAACCAGGATGCACACCGCGCTGGAAAGCACCAGCGGAATGGCGGCGAACTTTTTGCCCTTGAGGAAATACTTCAGCCCCAGCGCGCCGAACAAAGCGGGCACCACGTTGTCAAACGCGGGGATCAGCACCGGGTTTTCCAGCACAGGCTGCAGCGGCTGCAGCAGCAGCACACCCAGCGCCAGGATCAGCACGGTCACCAGCGAACTGGTGGCCACCGACAGCGTGGAGATCACCTCGTTTTCCGGCGTGCCCACGCGGGCGTCGGCCATCTCGCGCGCGTTGACGGCGCAGGGGATCTTCAGATTGCTCAGGTTGCCGGTGATAAAGCTGAGGTAGCTGGCGCCGCTGCCCAGCATGGGCACGTAGATCAGATACTCCACCAGGCTGGTGGGGTAATAGATGATCGCCACATTGAAAAAGCCTTTCCAGAACACGTTCAAATCCGGCATGGTGTCCAGCACAAGGCCCATGGCAAACGGCAGCGTCAGTAGCAAAAACAGGTTCCATGCCAGCCAGAGCCGCCCCTGCCGGTGCATCCCGGCGGTATACTGCTCAAACCAGCGCTGCTTTTCCTGCGGGGTCATCGGTCGGTCCGTTGCATTCATACCATCATCCCTCCCGTCACAAAATCTGGTTCAGGCCCACGGCCGCCGCCATGGCCGCCAGCATGCTCACGGCCAGATCAAAATTTTCCAGCCAGCGGACGGCGCATTTGCGCTCCAGCACCTCGCACAGAGCCATCACGGCCGCCGCGGCCAGAGCCGTCAGCAGGGGCAGCCAGCTGTCTTGCGCCGCGCTGCCCACATAGCTGCCGATGTACGCGGCGCACATGCCCACGAACATGGCGATCATGGCCCAGTCGCCAAAGCTCTTGCGCGTGCTGTGCACGGCGTCCGGCTTTTTTTGGCCCAGCTTTTTGGTGTAGGCTTTCAGGGTGAACAGGCAGCACAGCGCGCCGCCCAGAATGCCGGCGGTCATCACCAGCGCGATGGTCACATAGGCCTGCGGCGTCATTTCGGCGATCTTCAGCCCCGAAAGGCCGATGCCGGTGGCGGCGATCTGCGCCACGTTTACTTCATACTGCAGGTTGCCGATGACCGACAAACGCAGCCAGGGCAGCGGAATGCCCAAACTGCCCGAAAGCGCCACCACGCCCAGCAGGATGCTTACCGCCGGCAGCACCGTAAAGGTGGCGCTGGAAACGACCGCTTTTTTCAGCACGGCCTTGTCCATGCCCAGCTTTACGCCGGCGCGCCAGCTTTTGACCAAAAAGAACACGCACATGGCCGCCACCGAAGCGATCACCACGCCCACCAGAGCGTACAGCACAGGTGCGTTCAGCCGGCTCAGAAACTCATTTTCCAAAAAAATCCCCCCTTGTAAAAAGGCAAAGGCGGCACCGGCCCGCCCGCGCCGCGTCCCGCCTTTTGGTACCGGCGCCCTCTAGCACGCAGCGGGCCGTGGTTCAATGCCGCCCGGCGCCGCGGGCAGGCCAGCATGCCTCAGCCGCGGCAGGGCAGCGGGCAGGCAGCCCGCCCGCCCCGGCATCGCGGAGCGCCGCCGCCCCAGCGCCGCCGATCAGCGGCGGCAGGGCAGGCAGGGTCACACGCTGGCCAAAAAGCGTGCAAACCCGGCCCGGCCGGCTTCGTCGTCCTTGTACACGCCCGCATCGGCCAGCACCTGCGCGAACACATGGCCAACCTCCTGCTGTACAATGGCGTGCACGTTTTCGGCGCACAGCTCCGGGTGTCGGGCCGCTACCTCCGCGGCCCATTCCGCATGCGAAGCGATGGCGGCAGGGTACTGCCCGGCGGGCAGACGGTCGAGCAGAGCGGTTTCTACCTGGGCCAGCTCGGCTTTCAGGCGGCTGGGCAACACGGCCAGGCCCATCACCTCGATCAGGCCGATGTTTTCCTTTTTAATGTGGTGCAGCCTGGCATGGGGGTGGAACACACCCAGCGGATGCTCGGCGGTGGTGATGTTGTTGCGCAGCACCAGATCCAACTCAAACAGCTCGCCGCGCTTGCGGGCGATGGGGGTGATGGTGTTGTGCGGTTCGCCGTCGGTTTCCGCGAAAATGAAGCAGCTCTCGTCGCTGTAGCCGCGCCAGGCGGTCAGGATCCTGTCTGCCAGCTCCACCAGGCGCTCGTCATCGGCGCAGGCCAGGCGGATGACGCTCATGGGCCATTTCACAATGCCGGCGCTCACATCCTCGAAACCCTGGAAAGTAAAGGTGCTTTCCAGCGGAGCCTTGGCCATGGCAAACTCGTAGCAGCCGCCCTGGAAGTGATCGTGGCTCAGAATGCTGCCGCCCACAATGGGCAGATCGGCGTTGGAGCCGACAAAATAGTGGGGGAACTGGGCCACAAAGTCCAGCAGTTTGCGGAAGGTGGCCCGTTCGATCTTCATGGGGGTATGCTGGCTGTTGAACACAATGCAGTGCTCGTTGTAGTACACATACGGGCTGTACTGGAAGCACCAGTCACTGTCGTTGATGGTCACCGGGATGATGCGGTGGTTTTCGCGGGCGGGATGGTTCATGCGGCCCGCGTAGCCCTCGTTTTCCATGCACAGCTGGCATTTGGGGTAGCTGCTCTGGGGGGCGTTTTTCGCCGCGGCGATGGCCTTGGGGTCCTTCTCGGGCTTGGACAGGTTCACCGTGATGTCCAGTGCGCCGTAGGGCGTTTCGGTCACCCACTTCAGGTCGCGCCTGACGCGGTAGCGGCGGATGTAGTCGGTGTCCTGGCTGAACTGATAGAACCAGTCGGTGGCGGCCTTGGGGCCTTCGGTGTCGTAGCGCTCGTAGAAGTTGGCGCGCACAATGCTGGGCCGCGGGGTCAGCACACCCATCAGCTTGGTGTCAAACAGGTCGCGGGCGGTGATGTTGTCCTCGCAGACGCCGCGGGCCACTGCGTCATCGACCAGACAAGTCAAAATGCTTTCCAGATCGATGTAGGGGCAGTCATCCTCCGGCTGGTCAAAGCTGTCCAGCTCCAGTACCATCAAAAGCTGGTTGCGGATGTAAATTTCGTCCTCGGGCAGGATCAGCCCGGTGTCCAGCCCATAATTGACAAGCTGCTGAATGAAGCGGGAGATCACAGCTGCACACCTCCCTCGGGGCGGATGGAGAGCACATGGCACTTGCCCTCACCCAGTACGGCTTCGGTCTCGGCGCGGAACGCATCCAGCATGTCCAGCGGCACAAAGGCCTGGATGGTGCCTGCAAAGCCGCCGCCGTGCACACGCACCGCGCCGCGGCCGCCCAGCGCCTGCTTAGCCACAGCCAGCGCCACCGCCACATCCTGATGCTCCTTATACCCGGCGGGGATCACGTTTTGCAGCAGCTCCCAGCTGCTGTTGCCGGATTCGGTCACCAGCCGCAAAAAGGTTTCAAAATCATTGGCACGCAGCGCCTCCACCTGCTGGGGCACACGGTCGTTGTCGGCATAAAAGTGGAACGCGCGCAGCACGGCCCGGTCGCCGCAGGCTTTGCGGCAGGCGGGCACGTTGGCCAGAAAATCCGCAAAGGGCACTTCGCGCAGCACCTTGCCGCCGCACACGGCCGCCACGGCGCAGCAGTCGGCGGGGATGGCCGCGTACTCGTCGGTCAGGTCGGCGTGGTCAGCGCCGGAATCCAGAATGCACAGCGCCAGGCCGGCCTTGGCAAAATCCACCGCAACAGGGGTCACGGCAGGGTGGTCTTTATCGGCAAAATCAATGGTAATGATGTTGCCCACGCTGGAGGCCATCTGATCCATCAGGCCGCAGGGCTTGCCGAAGTAGACATTCTCGGCCCACTGGCCGATCTGCGCGATCTCGATGGCCGATACCTTGGCGTCGCCCATGAACAGCTCATTCAGGATGGTGCCGATCAGCACCTCGAACGCCGCCGAGGACGACACGCCGCTGCCCTTGGGCACGTTGGAGGCCACATACACATCCAGGCCGGTCAGCTTAGCGCCGCGCTGCACAAAGGCCGCGCAGGTGCCGCGCAGCAGGGCCATGGTGGTGTTTTCTTCTGCGGGCTTCTTTTCCAGGTCGGCAAGGGGAGGCACCCACAGGTCGTACCCCTCGCTCTGCCCGCGCAGTTCGCCGCAACCGGTTTCAGCCACGGCGGCGATCATGTCGATGTTCACGCTGCCGGCCAGCACGCGGCCGCGCTGGTGATCCGTGGGGTTGCCGCCGATCTCGGTGCGGACCGGGGCGCTGAACAGGGCGGCTTCGGCATGGGGGCCGAAGGTGGCATCCAGCCCGTCCAGCACGGCGGCGTAGCGGGCGGCATGAGCCGCGGCCTGGACGGTGCCGCAGCAGTACAGCCGGCACAGGCGCTGCTCGTAGGCGCCGGCGGCAAGCTGCTCTTTCAGAATGGAAAGTTTTTTCATAAGCACTGCACTCCTTCTCTCAAAACGGGCGTGTTCTAACTTAGATAATAAAGAAAAGTCCACAGAAAAGACA
>CAMFSB010000124.1 GCA_945982465.1 uncultured Faecalibacterium sp.
CCTGCTACACCCAGAACCTGGACGAACTGACCCGCGGCAGCCAGGGCTGACCGCCCGCGCGCCGCGGTGTGTTTTGACCCAACTGCCCGTCAACCGATGCCCGGGCCTTTCCGCCCGGTACGGCGCCTTGCGCCCCGGCCCGCACGGGCACACCGCAAGCCGCCGGGCCGGCACTTTGGCTGTGCCCCTCAGGGGAACGGCACGGCCCGGGCATCGTCCGGGTCGGCGGCGCGGCGTTGTTCGTCAAATACCTTTTCGATCAAACGATCCAGATCCGTGAGATATTGCAGGGTGCAACACTCCCGCCGCAACGCCGCCGCCCCCCGCAGCCCCCGCATATAGTGCATGGCCTGGGCGCGGGCCTGGGGCATGGCCACATATTCTCCTTTCTGCTCCACCATTTCGGTCACCTGGCGGCGCAGCGCGTTCATGCGGGCCTGCAGATTGGGTTCCGCAGGGGCAGGCGCGCCTTCCAGCGCGGCGTTCACCCGTTCAAACAGCCACGGGTCGCCCAGCGCAGCCCGGGCGATCATCACGCCGTCGCAGCCGGTGGCCCGCACCATGGCAAGGGCGGTTTCGGGGCTGGTCACATCGCCGTTGCCCAGCACCGGGATGCTGACGGCCTGCTTTACCGCCCCGATCACCGCCAGGTCCACCGTGCCGGGGGTGTACATCTGTTCGCGGGTGCGGGCGTGCACCGCAATGGCCGCCGCGCCCGCAGCTTCGCAGGCTTTGGCGCACTCCACGGCGGTAACGTGCTGTTCGTCCCACCCTTTGCGCATTTTGACCGTGACCGGCTTTGCGCCCGCCTGCCCCACCACGGCGGCGGTGATCCGGCCGCACAGCTCCGGTGTGAGCATCAGGCGGCTGCCCGCCCCGCCGGGGCCGTGCCCCACGATCTTGGGCGCGGGGCAGCCCATGTTGATGTCGAAAAAATCAAACGCGAACCCCTCGTCCAGCAGGCGGCGGGCAGCGCGGGCAAAATCCTCCGGCTCGGCCCCGAACAGCTGCACGCCGTACAGCGCGCCGTTGGGCGCCGCCTTGACCAGCGCGGCCGTCTTGCGGTCGCCGTAGGTCAGGGCCTTGGCGCTGACCATCTCGCTGACCGTAAACCCCGCCCCGTGGGCGGCCATCAGCTCCCGGCAGGGCGCATCGGTAAAGCCCGCCATGGGGCCGAACACCGCCCGGTGCGGCAGCGCCAGGCCGCCGATCTGCAAAGGATGCGAAAATTCCATAAAAACCTCATTGCCCTGCGCCGGCCGCAGCGCCCGGCGCAAAAATCGTTTTGCAAAGCCGGCGGCGGGCCTTGCGCCCGCCGGGCCGCTTTGCCTATTGTACCATATTTGCCGGGTTTGTGGTATACTAAAGAGAATGGACCAAACCGGACAAATTCACTCACGGAGGAGCCACCATGCGTTTACTGGTCATCGACGGCAACAGCATCGCCAACCGCGCTTTTTTTGGCATCAAGCTGCTCACCACCAAGGATGGGCGCTACACCAACGCCATCTACGGGTTTTTGAACATCCTGCTCTCGCTGCTCAAGGAGTGCGACCCCGACGAAGTGGCAGTGGCCTTTGACCTGCGCGCGCCCACCTTCCGCCACAAGCTGTACGACGGCTACAAGGCCACCCGCCACGGCATGCCCGAGGAGCTGGCCCAACAGATGCCGGTACTGAAAGAACTGCTGGCCGATTTGGGCTATAAGCTGATCGCTGCCGAGGGCTGGGAGGCCGATGATCTGCTGGGCACGCTGGCGGCCGCCTGCGCCGCCCGCCGCGATGACTGCTACCTTGCCACCGGCGACCGGGACAGCCTGCAGCTGGTCAGCCCCACCACCACCGTGCTGCTGGCCTCCACGGTGATGGGCCGCAGCCAGACGCTGGTAATGGACGAGGACGCCGTGCGCGAAAAATACGGCGTGGAGCCGCCGCAGCTCATCGAAGTAAAAAGCCTGCAGGGCGACACCAGCGATAATATCCCGGGCGTAAAGGGCATTGGCGAAAAAACCGCCCTGAGCCTGATCCAGAAATTCGGCGATCTGGCAGGCGTGTACGACCACATCGACGACCCCGCCATCAAGCCCAGGCAGCGCGAAAACCTGCTGGCATACAAGGCCGACGCCGAGCTGAGCCGCGTGCTGGGCACCATCCGCACCGACGCGCCCATCGAAACCGCCGAGGGCGCGTACACAGTAGGCGAGGGCGACAAGCCCGCCGCCGTGCGCCTTTTGCAGGAGCTGGAGATCCACTCGCTGATCCCCCGGCTGGGGCTTGCGGGCATCAAGGCGGCCGCCGCTACAGACGGCGCGGCGGCTCCGGCCCGCGCGGTGCCGGCCGTCTCCCCCGCGCCGCTGCCGGCGTCGCCCGCGGGCGTCTGGCTGCTGGCCCAGCGGCCCGCCGTCATCGAAAAGCAGGGCAGCCGCAACGTGCAGACCCGCCCGGCCCAGTGGTACGCCGTGCAGGGCGAAACGCTCTGCCCGCTGGAGGACAGCCAGCTGCCCGCTTTGCTGGACGACCCGGCCGTAACCCTGGAGGTGTTTGATTCGGCCCCGCTGTACGCGGCGGCCATGGCTGCCGGCGGCTGGGGCGAAAGCATCGCGTGGGACGGCAAGCTGGCCGCTTATCTGCTGGATGCGTCCGCCGCCCGGTATCAGGTGGCCGAGCTGGAGGCCAGCTACCGGGCCGAGGAGGATTTTACCTGCCCGGACTGGCCCGAGGCCGGCGCGCTGCGCAGTCTGTTTGCCAAAATGAAAGCCGCCCTCACCGAAAAAGGCGAGGATGAATTGTACAACACCATCGAGTTCCCGCTGGCGCAGGTGCTGGCCGACATGACCCGGCTGGGCATGCTGGTGGACAAAGAGGGCATCGAGCAGTTCGGTGTGGTGATCCGCCAGCGGCTGGACGACGCGCTGCGGCGGGTGTACCAGCAGGTGGGGTACGAGTTCAACCTGAACAGCCCCAAGCAGCTGGGCGAAGCGCTGTTTGACAAGATGGGCCTGCCTCACGGCAAAAAGACCAAGACCGGCTGGGCCACCGACGCGGCCACGCTGGAAGCGCTGCGCTACGAAGCCCCGGTGGTGGAGGATATTCTGGAATACCGCACCTACCAAAAGCTGAACAGCACTTATGTGGAGGGGCTGCTCAAGGTGATCGGGCCGGACGGGCGCATTCATTCGGTGTTCAACCAGACCGAGGCGCGCACCGGGCGGCTGTCGTCGCTGGAGCCGAACTTGCAGAACATCCCCATCCGCACCGAGCTGGGCAGCCAGCTGCGGGCCTATTTTATCGCAAAGCCTGGCTGCGTGCTGCTGGACGCGGATTACAGCCAGATCGAGCTGCGCATTCTGGCCCACATCACGGGCGACGAGCACATGCAGCAGGCGTTTTTGGATGGCGGTGACATTCACCGGTCCACCGCGGCCAAGATCTATGGCATCCCGCCCGAGCAGGTCACGCCGCGGCTGCGCTCGTCGGCCAAAGCGATCAACTTCGGCATCATGTACGGCAAGGGGGCGTTCAGCCTGTCCAAGGACATCGGCGTATCGGTGCGCGAAGCGGATGAGTTTTTGAAGAGCTATCTGGCCGCCTTCCCCAAGGTGGACGAGTATATGCAAAAGACCATTGCGGACGCCAAGCGCGACGGGTATGTGTCCACCCTGTTCGGCCGCCGCCGCGCCCTGCCCGAGCTGCAAAGCTCCAATTTCCAGGTGCGCGCGTCCGGCGAGCGCATGGCCCGCAACACCCCCATCCAGGGCACGGCCGCCGACGTGATCAAGCTGGCCATGGTGCGGGTGTGGCGCCGCCTGCGGGACGAACACATGGAAAGCCGCCTGATCCTGACGGTGCACGACGAGCTGATCGTGGAAGCGCCCGAGGCCGAAGCCGAACGCGCCGGGCAGATCCTGGCCGAGGAGATGATGGGCTGTGTGCACTACGCCGTGCCCCTGACCGCCGAGGTGCACCAGGGCAAAAACTGGCTGGAAGCGCATTGACGCGGGGTTCTTTTCCTTTGTTCCTTTTTGAAAAAAGGAACCGAAAAACGTTTGGACCCGAGCGCAAATTCCTTTGCGCCCGCAACGATGAGAAAATCGCGCCGCCGGTGCGCCGCAGATCCCTGCGGGCTGGGTATTCCGCAGGCCAAGCACAAATTTCCGCACCCATTTGTTATAATTAAAGGAAGTATTCCAGAATGTATATTTTAGGCATTGAATCCACCTGCGACGAGACCGCCGCCGCCATTGTTCAGGATGGCCGGCGGGTAGTCTCCAACGTCATCAGCACCAGCGTAAAGGAGCAGGCGCTCTACGGCGGCGTGGTGCCCGAGATTGCCAGCCGCCGCCACTGCGAGTACATCAGCGCCACCACCGAACAAGCGCTTGCCGACGCGGGCCTGACCCTTGCCGACGTGGACGCGGTAGCCGTCACCTTTGCGCCGGGGCTGATCGGCGCGGTGCTGGTGGGGGTAAACTTTGCCAAGGGGCTGGCCTACGGCGCGGGCAAGCCGCTGGTGCCGGTGCACCATCTGCGCGGGCACATCGCGGCGCTGTACCTGACCCATCCGGAGCTGAAGCCGCCGTTTTTATGCCTGGTGGCCTCGGGCGGGCACAGCCACATCGTGCAGGTGGAGGACTACACCCGTTTTAAGATATTGGGCCGCACGGTGGACGACGCGGCCGGCGAAGCCTTTGACAAGGTGGCCCGCACGCTGGGTCTGCCCTATCCCGGCGGCCCCAGCGTGGCCGCCGCCGCCAAAACCGGCAACCCCAAGGCCTACCGCCTGCCCACGCCCCATGTGGAGGGCAAATACAACGTGAGTTTTTCGGGCCTGAAAACAGCCGTGCTCAACGAAGTGAACGTGGCGAACATGAAAGGCCAGGCCGTCCATGTGCCCGACCTGGCCGCCAGCTTTCAGGAGCGCATTGCCGGCATTCTGGCCGACAAGCTGCTGCTGGCCGCCGCCGATACCGGTGCAAAGCAGGTGTGCCTGGCCGGGGGCGTGGCCGCCAACAGCCGCCTGCGCAGCCTGATCAACGACGGCGCGCAGAAGCTGGGCGCGCAGGTGTACCTGCCCCAGCTGAAATACTGCGGCGATAACGGCGCCATGATCGCCGCCCAGGGGTATTACGAGTACCGCGCCGGCCGCACCGCCGGGCTGGAGCTGAACGGCCTGCCCACCCTGCCCATTGATTACGAATGACCGGGCCGGGCGTACCTGTAAACCCGAAAAGAACAGAGGCGCTTATGGAACTCACCTACCATCCGGCCACAGCGGCCGATGCCGGCCTGCTGATCCGGCTGTACAATGCTGCCTTTTACAGCGATTTTGCAAAATACGGTGTCTGCCCCGGATACGGTAAGACCCAGGCGCAGATGGAGCAGTCCATCCTTGATTTTCCCAAATTTATCATCCGCTGCGATGACATCCCGGTCGGCGTTATTTCCTGTAAAGAAACCGAACCGGGCGTTTACGAGATCGGCTGCCTATGCGTCATCCCGGCGTACCAGGGGCGCGGCCTCGGCACCCCGGCTGTCCGCTTTGTCCGATCCCCCTACAATAACTGTCGGA
>CAMFSB010000125.1 GCA_945982465.1 uncultured Faecalibacterium sp.
CACGCCCGCGGTAAACGCATCGTTTTTTGCCATGGTCATTCCCTTTCTTTGCCGGGGCCGGCGCAAAGCGGCCGCCGCGCCTTTACAAAAAAGCACCCGGCCCCTTGCCGCGCAGCAGCAGGGCCGGATGCAGCCGACCCGCATTCAAGCGGTCAGCCTTATTATATCGGTTGCGGGGGAAAGTTACAAGAGGGCGAGCGCAAAGTCGGTCTCGATCAGCTTGCGGCTTTCGGGCGTGGAATACACCCACCGGTCCATGTGGCCTTCGGTCAGGTAATAGTGCAGGTCAAAGCGAATGCTCTGGTTCAGCGTGCGGTTCACGATCACCAGCTTGATCTTCATTTTGTCCGGCAGAATGTTTTTGATGTAAACGCTCACAGCCTGGCCGGGGGCCAGGTCGGGGCAGCTTTCGGCCAAACCGGCCAGGTTGGGCGCGATCTCGATGAAGGTGCCGTAATCCTCAATGCTGCGCACCACGCCCACCACCGTTTCGCCCACATGGAACGCGGCTGCATTTTCGGCCCAGGTGCCCAGCAGCTCCCGCAGCGAAAGCACAAACCGCCCCTGTGCATCCCGGCTTTTGATCACACAATGGATGCGCTGCCCGGGGCTGACCCGGTCAGCCGGGCTGGAAATGCGGCTTACCGATAAACAGTCGATGGGCAAAAGCGCACTGATCCCGCAGCCCACATCGCAGAAAGCGCCGAACGGCTCAATATGGGTGACCACGGCGTCCACAATATCGCCTGGCACAAGACTGTCAAGGTAGTTTGCTTTGCAGAGTCGCTGCGCTTCCGCCCGCGAAAGCGTGAGCAGGCTGCCGCCCAAAGCGTCCGGCTCGATTTTTTTGATCACAAAACAGGTGGGGCGCCCTACCCGCGTCAGCACGGCAATGTCCCGCACCGCGCCGGCCTCGGCGCCGTCAGCGCATTCCGCAAAGGGCATGATGCCGCGGCCGCAGCCCAGTTCAAACCGCAGCCGGCGCTGGGTGTCGAATGCCAGCGCCGTGCTTTGCAACACCTCATGCGTTGCCATGGCGGTGCGCAGCTCTTCCGGCGAAAGCCGGTCTGCGCAGCGATAGGAGCCTTCGGGTCGAAATTCTTGCATAATGTTCTTCCTCTTTTCGTTTTTTGTTCCCGCCCCATGCCAAACGGTGCGGTTTTGCTAAAGCGTATGCGCGGCACGGAACGGATATTTGCATTTTCGGGGGAATGCGATATAATAAAAAGCAGTGGCGATACCCTGCCTTTTAACCAGAGCACAGCGTCGCTGCACAGCGGCGCGCCCGGGCTTGTATGCGGGCCGGAAGAGGGAAGGAGCGTAAACAATGGATGTACGAGTAGGCGACAGGATCCAGACCAAAAAACCGCATCCCTGCGGCGCTCAGGTGTTTGAGGTGCTGCGTGTGGGGATGGATTTCCGCATCCGCTGCACAGGCTGCGGGCGCGAGGTGATGCTGCCGCGGGTCAAAATCGAGCGCAACATCAAAAAGATCCTGCGCGAGGAGGCGTAGCGGCCGCCCTTTTTCACTGCCCGCCCGGGTCGAAACGGAAAAAGGAGCCAATACGCTATGTTTGAAAAAATGGACGAAGTGTGCCGCCGCTTTGAGGAGCTTTCGATCCGCCTCAACCAGCCCCAGACCGCGGCACAGCCGGCGTTGCTGCGCCGGCTGATGAAGGAATACCGGGAATTGAACCCGGTGGTGGACGCATATCGTAATTACAACAGCGCCAAAGACCACATGGCCCAGGCGGCGGAGCTGCTGCAGGAAGCCGACGCGCTGGACGCCGAGTTCAAGGCTATGGTACAGCAGGAACTGTGCGAAACACGTCAAGCCGTGGCGGCGCTGGAAAATCAGCTGCGCACCATGCTGCTGCCGCGGGACGAAAACGACGGCAGGGACGTGATCGTGGAGATTCGCGGCGGGGCGGGCGGCGAGGAAGCTGCCCTGTTTGCCCACAGTTTGTTCCGCATGTACAGTATGTACGCGCAAAAGCGCGGCTGGGCGCTGGAGATACTCAGCGCCAACGAGACGGAACTGGGCGGTATAAAGGAGATCATCTTTTCGCTGAATGGCAGCGGCTGCTACAGCCGCATGAAATTTGAAAGCGGCGTCCACCGTGTGCAGCGCGTGCCCGAAACCGAGACCCAGGGCCGTGTGCACACGTCAACGGCCACGGTGGCGGTCATGCCCCAGGCCGATGAGGTGGAGGTAACGCTGGATATGAAGGATCTGCGCATCGACACGTTCCGGTCGTCGGGCGCGGGCGGCCAGCACATCAACAAGACCTCCAGCGCCATCCGCGTGACCCACCTGCCCACGGGGATGGTGGTGGAATGCCAGAACGAACGCAGCCAGTTCCAGAACAAGGATAAAGCGCTGGAGGTGCTGCGCAGCCGCCTGCTGGCGCAGAAAGTGCAGCAGCAGCAAAGCGAGCAGAACGCGGCCCGCCACGGCCAGGTGGGCACAGGCGACCGCAGCGAAAAGATCCGCACTTACAATTTCCCGCAGGATCGCGTGACCGACCACCGCATCGGCTTGACGCTGCACAATCTGGATGGTATTCTAAATGGCGGGCTGGACCCGGTGCTGGATGAGTTGTGCGCGCGGGAACAGGCCGAGAAGCTGAAAAATCTGAACGGCGACGGCACAGCCGCCGGCCGGGGAGTATAACAGATCGTATGGAAACAATGGTTCATACTGCAGATGCCGAGGGCATTGCGCTGGGCGCCGAGCTGCTGCGACGGGGGGATGTATTTGCCCTGCCCACCGAAACGGTTTACGGCATTGCGGCCGACGCGCGCAACGGCGCAGCGGTGCAGAAAATTTTTGCGGCCAAGGGCCGTCCGCAGGATAATCCGCTGATCGTGCACATCGCCGACCTTTCCATGCTGGAGGGACTGGTGCGCGAAGCGCCGGAGCGCGCCCAGCTTTTGGCGCCCGCGTTCTGGCCCGGCCCACTGACCATCATCATGCCGCGCGGGCCGCAGGTGGCGGCCGAATGCTGCGCGGGGCTGGACACAGTGGGCATCCGCATGCCCAGCCACCCGGCGGCACAGGCGGTCATCCGGGCCAGCGGCTGCGCGTTTGCCGCACCGTCGGCCAATTTGTCGGGAAGCCCCAGCCCCACGACGGCGGCTGACGTGCTGGCGGATATGCAGGGCCGGCTGCCCCTGATCCTGGATGGCGGCCCCTGTGATGTGGGGGTGGAATCCACTGTGGTGTCGGTGGTGGGGGAGCACCCCATGCTGCTGCGCCCCGGCCATATCACGCTGGAGCAGCTGGAAGCCGCCCTGGGCGAAGAGGTGCTGCTGTCCGGCGCGATTTTGGAAAAGCTGAAAGACGGCGAGGTGGCCCGCAGCCCGGGCATGAAGTACAAACACTATGCGCCCAAGGCGGATATCACGATCCTGGAGGGCAGCTTTGCCCAGTTCAAGGCCTATGTGGACGCGCACCGGGCGCTGTCGCCCAGTTGCCTGTGCTTTACCGGCGAGGAGCAGGCCCTGGGCGTGCCTTGCGTGGCCTACGGCCGGGAGGGCGACGGCGACGACCAGGCAAAGCATCTGTTCCGCTGCCTGCGTGCGCTGGACGAACAGGGCGACGGGATCGTGTACGCCCGCTGCCCGCAAAAGGACGGCGTTTCCATGGCCGTATACAACCGCCTGGTGCGGGCGGCGGCGTTCCGGGTGGTGAAGCTATGATCGTATTGGGGGTTACAGGGAGGTCCGGCTGTGGCAAATCCACTGTGACAAGTGAATTTGCTTTGCGCGGTGTTCCCGCCGCAGACGGCGACCAGATCAGCCGCGAGGTGCTGCTGCCCGGCTCGCCCTGCCTTGGGCTGCTGGCGCAGCGCTTTGGTTCGGACATTCTGCGCGCCGACGGCACGCTGGACCGGCGCCTTCTGGCCGACCGGGCCTTTGCCACACAGGAGGGCACGGCGGCGCTGACCGCCATTACTCACCCGGAAATTCTGCGCCGTGTGCGCGAAAAAAAGCAGCAGGCCGCCCAAAACGGCGCACGGCTGTTTTTGATCGACGGAGCTGCCATCATCGGCACACCGTTCGAGGCGGAATGCGACCGGCTGCTGGTGGTCACCGCGCCGCTGGAGCAGAGCGTGGCGCGCATCTGCGCGCGCGATGGCATTTCGGAGCAGATGGCGCTGCGCCGGCTGAACGCGCAGCTCCCGGAACAAACGCTGCGGCAAAAGGCAGACCATATACTGTGCAACGATTCGACCCCGGAGCAGCTGCGCCAAAAAACGCGGCTGCTTCTGGCGGAATTGCTGGAGGAAGCGAATGCCCCAAAAAAACAATAAGCGCGGCCTTTTGCGCCGCGTTGCCGGCCTGCTGGCTCTTTTGTGCGTGCTGCTGGGCCTGTGCTGGGCGGGCGCGCGGGTCTACCGGCAGGCGATGCGGTACCTTTACCCGCAGAAATATCAGGCCGAGGTGGAGCAATGGGCGGCGGAGTACGGGGTGGACCCCCTGCTGATCGACGCGGTGATCCGCACCGAAAGCGGCTTTGACCCTGCGGCGCAGTCCGACGTGGGGGCCCGCGGCCTGATGCAGATCACGGAGGAGACCTTTGCCTGGATCAAATCCAAGATCGCCGCCAGCGAGCCGCTGACCTTTGAGGATTTGTACGACCCGGCTGTGAACATCCGGTTTGGCACCTATTATGTGGCGGCCTGCCTGAACCGGTACGAAGGACATGTGCTCACGGCGGCTGCGGCATATCATAGCGGCTGGGGCACAGTAGACCGGCTGCTGGCCGGCGGCTACAGCACCGACGGCCGCACGCTGGATGCGTTCCCCTATACGCAGATGCACAATTATGTGCGCAAGATCGTGCGCAATTACGAAAATTATCAGCAGCTTTACGCGGACGATGCCGCATAAAGGATAAAAAACGTGCAGAAACGAGGAAAATGAAACGATGCAGGAAACAAACCGTGCACAGCAGCTGAGCAAGCAGCTGCTTTACACCCCGGAATATCCGGCCGATACCCAGGCCGGCCTGATGCAGGAGGCTTCGGACTTCTGCGAGGGGTACAAAGCCTTTTTGGACGCCGGCAAAACCGAGCGCGAAGTGGCAGACGAAAGCGAGCGGATGCTGCTGGCCGCCGGTTATCAGCCGTTTGATGACAGCCGGCAGTACCGGCCCGGTGAGAAGGTGTACTTCATCCACCGCAATAAATGCGTGGTCGCCGCTACCATCGGCACCAAAAGCCTGGAAGAGGGCTTCCACCTGAACATCGCCCATGTGGATTCGCCTCGGCTGGATCTGCGCCCGGCGCCGCTGTACGAAAAAGACCACTTCAGCCTGCTCAAAACGCACTACTACGGCGGTGTGCGCAAGTACCAGTGGGCGACCATTCCGCTGGCCATTCACGGCGTGTTCTGCAAGGCCAACGGCGAGACCGTGAAAGTCTGCGTGGGCGAGGAAGCGGGTGATCCGGTGTTCTGCATCACCGGCCGTCAGCCGAAATTTAGAACGGATGAGCACGAGATAAACCAAGATAACCGCATAGGCACATACAGAAGCACAGAAATCGGAGAAGAC
>CAMFSB010000126.1 GCA_945982465.1 uncultured Faecalibacterium sp.
ACCGTCACCTGTCAGTGCAACTTCACAAGCCACCGATGCCAGCTGTACTTTGACACGACTGCCGTAACGGGGACGCGAAATGAACACATCTGCATCGCCGCGCTTGTAACCGATATTTTTCCAAACCATAGCAACCGGCTTGTTATCACTGCTCAGCGCCTGAATTTTCATATTTTGAATCGCCACGCCGCCACGCATACAGGGGACGAAATCAAGCTTATCGCCCAGCCCCAGACGATCCAGGCCCGTATAGCTGCACCGCATATGCGTCCCATGAAATGACACTTCGCCCGGAAGAATCTTTTCGTGCCCGCCTATGCTGGTTACAAGCAACGCAGAACAGCACTGCGCCGCATCCTGAATTTGGGCGATGTGTACCGGGTGGATATTTTTGAACATACTGTATTCCACATTGATTTGACGGGCACATTCGCCTTCATCGAGATGGAAATAAATCTGAGGATCGTCCTGAATAAAAACAAAACCATTTTCAATCTGCCAGCCGTTGCTTGCAAGCCGGTTGATGCGGAAGATACGCTTTTCGTTGTTATACAGTACTACCGTAACAGTAATCTCGCTGAGTGTAATGCCTCCGTTGTAGCAGGGGTCGAAGCGAAGCAAGCCTGTATAAACGCCTTCTTCCAGATGGTCAAACACATAATGACAACCACCATCGGTATCAATGTTCTCGGCAATCATCCGGGTGTCCGGATCAAACGCTCCTTTCCTCTGTGCAAAAAGCTCTGCCGGCTGCGAAAGCAGTTCTCCCTTGTCCGCCGACCAGGATCCGACATCCAGTTCCTGCATGCGCTTGCCGATCGCTACATTTTCGCCTGCGGGCAGAACCACCGGGATTTTTTTGTACTTATTTACAACATACTTGTAACTGCGCTTCCATTCGTCCTGATTGTGCAGTGTGGCAGAGGTAACGCCGTTGGTCCACCAACGATAAATGCTGGTAACCTGCTGCACATCCTGAACGCCGCACAATACCGCGGAACGCATCAGAAAGTCCCAATCCTCGATCACATTCAACGAAGGATCGAAACGAAGACCACATTGCTGATATACATAAGCGGGAAAAGCCAAACTCATAAGCGGACAGTTGTTCTCGACAAACTGCCTGCTCCAGCTGAACGGCTTGCAGTACAACGATTCGAATCCCCCTGTCGCACGCAAGTCGTCGTACGGATGGCGAATGCCCTTGATATATTGCCAATCCTGCCGCACGACGTAGGAATGCAAAATTGCGCCGGGGGCTTTGCTTTCGGCCTTGTGAAATTCTTCCACCCAGTTGGCCATGACGATATCATCGTCGTCGTAAATTGCAATGTACCGGCCCCTGGCATATTGGAAGCCCATATTCAACGGGGCAGTGCGGCCGTTTTCCTCACAATGGATATAGCGGATGCGGCTGCGCAAATACTCCGGCGTTTCCGCGACGACTCTCTGCACCAAAGCATCCTCGGCCGGATTCAGTTTATGACCTACGACCAGAACCTCAAAATCCCGGTCTGTCTGGGCAGCCAGACACATCATCACTTCGGCCAGCCCCTGCTCGCGCCGCCCCTGCGTACGAACGACTACGGTAAGGAACGGACGCTCTTTCTGCTGACACGCCGCAGCTTGCGCGGGCGCCGCCGTTTCATCCCAGACATACAGCCGAACGAAATACGCTACCTCGGAATGAACGTCCAGTTCGTTTTTAAGCCAGGTCAGGTAACGATATACCGCGCTTCCCTGCGCTGCCAGAGCATCATCGCTTGGCACCACAGGCAAAGCCGCCACCACATCGTTCTGGTCAACCTGCTCAAATCCGTTCTGCAGCCAACTGCTCTGCAGTGCTGCGGCCGAGGTCATCTGCTCCCACGGCAGTTCCCCGGCATGGCCATACAGCACGCGAAGAAGAACATCCCGGTGAGAATTGTTGGAAACCGCAGTGATCACCGGCATTTTCGTCTCCAGAACAACCTGCGGTACCTGCATACCGGTCTGCAGATATACTTTTGCCTGCTCCTGCTCAACAAAGCGGCAGCCCAAAGCTTCCAATTCCTGCTGCAGCTCCGGCTGCGGGTAAGGCATCCAAAGGCTGTGCTTTGCGTTTGCCTTTTTGGCCAGCGCAAGAATATGCTCCGCAATCAGCTTATTCATTCCATCCATTCAACAAACTTCCTTTACCCTTAGATTGTAAACCGCATCTTCCCGTAATTTCCATGAAGGAATTCCGCAACCTTATGCTCCGGGTCATGCGGAGCAGGCAAAAGCCCTTCTTCCTTCATTTTTTCAAAGTGCAGCAACGCCTTATGTTCCGGCGCACCTTCCGGAGCGGCCGCAAACGCCCTTTTGGTCTGCTCCAGCAGGTCCGGGGCGGACCACTTATGATACATCAGCAGCGCCGCCTCGGCCGAATAGTAAACCTCTGCCGCGGTGGGCGTCCAGCCTGCTGTTGCAGAAAGGTTTTTGGAGTGGAACACAACCGCCGACGGCACATAAATGATCTGATATCCCTGTTCGCGAATCAACCACGAAAAATCCAGGTCATCACAGTACATAAAAAAAGTCTTTTCATCAAAGCCGCCTACGGCACGGTAGAGTTCGGTGGGAAAAATCGCCAGCGCGGTCGTTGCCCAGCTGGTAACGCCCGTTTCCGGGTCGTACTCTTTGGGATGCTCTACCGGAGTCTGACGCGCTTCGGTCATACCTGCACGCAGCTCCGGCACCGAATACGGCTCCAGCATCCGCGCAAACAGATGGGGGCAGACCAGCACATCCGGATTCATGATCTGCAGATAGTCTGCGTCACAATCCTTTGCCAGCCGATTGTGACCGGCTGCCGTGCCGCTGTTCCGGTCAAAAAACGTATACTGCAGTTCAAAATAGGGTGCATACTTGTCTTGGAATCGGTGCAACAGCGCCTCGTCGATCAGAGGCTCCGGCGAAGCATCGCCATAACAAACTCTTGCCCGCGACAGGGCCTGATCGCTTTCCCGATCGACACGAATCGCGTTTGCCAAATTGTCCAGCGCCTGTTCCAGTGCATTCACATCATTTTTATACAGAACCGATTGGATCTGAATGCTGACAGGATTCATCTTTTTCATTTCTCTGCCTCTTCCATAATTTTTTTGATCACGCTTGCGTCGCCCCATACGCCCGGGGAATCATACGGGCGATCCGGAAATGCACCGTACTGCAGCCGAATATTAAAATGATGCTCCTGGATATACCAATTAACCTGCTCGGCCAGAGACTTGGGCTGCCCTGTACAAACATTTATAATACCGCAGTATTTGTTCTGCACACTGGCCGCAACAATCTGCTGTGCCAGCTGCTGCACCGAAATAAAATCGTACAGATTTTTCCCTGTTGTAAACGGAAATTCTGTTTTTCCGGCATAGTGGGCCTGCGTCAACTTGGCAAAAATTGAGCTTCCGTGCGCATCATCGCCAAAAATATAGTACGCGCGCAGCCAGTGCACGGCAACCGGAAGCTTTGCGGTGTACAGCATCAGCCATGCGCGCAGCGCATTCTTCGAAATGCCGTACATACTTTGCGGGTTGCACGGAGTGTCTGCTTCAATGGCGCCCTCCCAGTATCCCACCTCGTGCATACTGCCCATAACCGAGACCGACGGCAAGCCCTGATCGATCATCGCCTGAAGGAATCGAACATGACTGGACAAATCGGCCATATGAGCATTGGAATTGTGTACAAAGCCATCTCGCCACGCCAGGTGGATCAGGACATCCGGGCGCCCCAACCGTTCGTAGATGTTTTCAGTTGCGCCAAAAATAGGCACTTCTGTATATACGGCACGTTCGTCAATTCCCTTGCGGACAAAATCTGCTGCAATCACTTCGCAGCCCAAATCCAGCAACCTTTTTACAACGTGCCTGCCGATATATCCGCCTGCGCCGGTGACCAGCACACGCATTTTGGAAACTTCTGCCATCATCTTACACCTCTTCGTACATCGTATATAATTAGTACATTTTTGGCCTCTTCTAATTAACTTCCAAGATTTCAATCCATTATATCATCACATGATTCGACAAGCAACCCCAATGAAACCTCAAATATCTCAAGAATCGTGAGATATGCTGCCAATCAGTGATCCGTCACTCGATCTGGCACGGATCGTTTCTGCTTCACAAAAATTGCCGCAAGGCATTGTGTAAAAGAACCGTCTCTCATTGTATACATTTTTTTCCGAAGATTTGCAACCGGATTATTTTGACAGCGGCATTGACTCTCGGGCCGGCCGCACAGAGAAAGACATTCGTGCCAGCCGAGACATTCCGTGGGAATGGATATCTGTTCAGCACAGGCTGGAAAATATCAAGGGGGATGGAAAAATGCGCGCTTTTGTCCTTGGCACGTTGGCCTGTGCCCTGCGGGCATGGCTGACGAAAAAACGATCTTTCGATGGACAAGGAACATTTGATCCGCTATACTGAATAAAAAAGAAAACAGCCCCGGCGCTGTGCGGCGCCGGGGCTGTGAATGGAAGGGAGCCATTGCTTGTGAATGCAGAGCTTTTGGAAAAATATGCCGATTTCATCGTGCGGGTGGGCGTGAACGTCCAGCCCGGCCAGACGCTGATCGTCAACGCCCCGCTGGAGGCCGCGCCGCTGGCGCGCCTGTGCGTGAAAAGCGCCTTTGCCGCCGGCGCGCGGGATGTGCGCGTGGACTGGAGCGACGACCAGGTGGCCCGCCTGCGCATGGCGCTGGGCAGCGAGGAGGCCCTGTGCGATGTGAAGCCCTATGTGGAGCGCAGCTATCTGGATTTTGCCGAGAGCGAGGGCGGCGTGTGCGTGCTGCACCTGCTGGCCGATGACCCGGAGATCTATGCCGGGCTGGACGGCGGCAAGATCAACCGTGTGGGGCTGGCCCGCCGCAAGGCGCTGGCCAACTGGCGCGTGTACACCATGAACGATAAGATCCAGTGGTGCATTGCCGCCATGCCCAGCGCGCCCTGGGCCAAAATGATCTTCCCCGAGCTGCCCGAAGCCGAGGCGATCGAAAAACTGTGGGATGTGATCTTTGACGTGTGCCGCGTGACCGGCGGCGACCCGGTGACCGAGTGGCGCGCTCATGTGGAAAAGCTGGGCCGCCTGCGCGACACGCTGAACCAGCTGCAGCTGGAGAGCGTGCACTTTGCCAGCGGCAACGGCACCGACCTGACCGTGGGCCTGGCCGACGGCCATGTGTGGGAGAGCGCGGCCAGCGTGGACGACCGGGGCACCAAATTCATCCCCAACCTGCCCACCGAGGAAGTGTTTACCGCCCCCCACAAGGACCGGGTGGAGGGCATCGTGTACGGCACAAAGCCCTATGTGTACAACGGCCAGCTGATCAAGGGCTTCCATGTGACCTTCAAGGATGGCCGCGTGGTGGAATACGGCGCCGAGGAAAACGAAGCGCTGCTGGGTGAGCTGCTGGATTCCGACGAAGGCGCCCGCCGCATCGGCGAGGTGGCGCTGGTGCCCGCATCCAGCCCCATCAACCGCAGCGGTGTGCTGTTCTATAA
>CAMFSB010000127.1 GCA_945982465.1 uncultured Faecalibacterium sp.
CGGCTGCGTGGGAACTGTCCCGGCGTTCCGGCGGCGGGGGATAGGGCTTGCCATGGTCGCGGAGGCTTCCCGGATTCTGCTGGAGCGCGGCTGCGACAGGATATTCATTCACTATACCGGGGTGTACGATTGGTACGCAAAGCTGGGCTATCAGACCCGGCTGTGGGTGCGGCTGGGAGGAAAAAATCTGCGTTGACATTTTGCACTGCTGTTTGCTCAAACAGCAGTGCTTTTTTGTGTGATTTTACATAATATATCTTGAAAAATTTACCGGGTTATGGTATAATTATTATGAAGTAAAATACAATGCAGGAGGCAGTCATGAGCGAAGAAACACGGATAAATCCCGCTGTGAGCAATGCGACGGAAATAAATCCCGCCCTTTCCGGCAGTCAGACCACGGTGAATCCCGCGCTGTCGGCGGCTGCCGTGATATCACCGGGTACGGAGCTTCCCGGCGGATATGTGATAAAGCAGCGACTGTCCGCGCCCGCGGGCGAGGCGGCGCCCCGCGCGGCGCGGTACCCCACCCCGGACGACGAGGCCAGGGACTGCTACTTCTTTGTTACAGACCTTACCGGCAAATACTACTACGGCCGCACGCTCAGCGAACACAACGCGAACTGCCAAAAGGCCCGCGATGTCAACCGTTCGCTGCGGTAAAGCGGGCATGGGCCCGTGCGCCCCTGAACTCAATACAGAACACGGCGGCCCGCGCTGAGCGCCGGGCCGCCGCCTTTTTAAGGAGAGACTGGATATGCTGACCATTCCCGAACTGCTGAGCCCGGCAGGCGATCTGGAACGCCTGCGCTACGCGGTGTGCTACGGCGCCGACGCAGTGTACTGCGGCATGCCGGAATTTGGCATGCGCTCCGCCCCGGAGAATTTTACCCCGGAGCAGCTGGCGGAGGGCGTGCTGTTTGCCCACGCCCGCGGCCGCAAGGTCTACCTGACGCTGAACACCCTGCCCACCAACGAGGAGTTCCGCCGCCTGCCCGACGCCATCAAAGCGGCCGTGGAGGCGGGGGTGGACGCCTTTATCGTGGCGGATATCGGCGTGCTGGCGGCCTGCAAAAAATACGCGCCGGACATCGATGTGCATTTTTCCACCCAGATGGGGATCACCAACTACGGCGCGGCCACGGCCGCCTGGGAGATGGGGGCCAAGCGCGTGGTGCTGGCGCGCGAGCTGAGCCTGCAGGATATTGCGGTCATCCGCGATCATACCCCGCCCCAGCTGGAACTGGAGGCCTTTGTGCACGGCGCCATGTGCATGAGTATTTCGGGGCGGTGCCTTTTGTCAAATTACATGGCGGGCCGCGATGCCAACCGGGGCCAGTGCGCCCAGCCCTGCCGCTGGAAGTATTATCTCAGCGAAGAAAAGCGCCCCGGCCAGTATTTCGAGATCGGCGAAACCTCCGAGGGCAGCTATATCCTCAACGCCAACGACCTTTGCACCGCGCCGTTTTTGGACCTGATCTGCCAGGCCGGCGTGGACAGCCTGAAGATCGAGGGCCGCGCCAAAACGTTTTACTATGTGGCCAGTGTGACGGCCGCCTACCGCAAAGCTCTGGACGCCTACCTGGCCGACCCGGGCTGCGAGCAGTTCGACCTGCCGGAGGATGTGTACGAGGAGCTGGACCGCACCAGCCACCGGCACTATTCGCCGGGTTTCTACTTTGGCCCGGACGGGGCAAAGCAAAACCCCGGCAGTGCCAGCTATATCCGTCACTGGGAGTTCGTGGGCACGGTGGAACGCTGGGAAAACGGCGTTGCATACTGCCGCCAGCGCGGCAAATGGAGCCTGGGCGAAACGCTGGAGGCGCTGGCCCCGGACGGCTCCCGTATTCCACTTGCGCCTGCGTGGATCCGCAACGCGGCCGGCGAAGCCGTGGACTCCACCCCCCATGCCATGATGGAGTACTCCATCCCCAGCGCGCAGGAGCTGCCCGCTATGAGCCTGCTGCGCCGCCGCGTGACCGGGTAAGCCGCTATGCGGTACGGCGAGATCCGCCGGGCGCAGTTCGAGGCCCGGCCCAATCGCTTTCTGGCGCAGGTGCGCTTGCCGGACGGCACGCCGGTAACGGCCCATGTAAAAAATACCGGCCGCTGCGCTGAGCTGCTGGTGCCCGGGGCGGCTGTTTATCTGGATTACCACGCCGACCCGCGGCGCAAAACGCCGTGCGATCTGGTGGCGGTGGAAAAGCGCACTCCGCAGGGGGTGCGCCTGATCAATATGGATTCCGCCGCCCCAAACGCGGCCGCGGCCGAATGGCTTGCCGCCGGCGGGCTGGGCAGGCTGGAACACCTGCGGGCGGAATACACGCTGGGCGATTCCCGATTTGATTTTTACGCCGAGCAGGCGGGCCGCCCTGTGCTGGTGGAGGTAAAAGGCTGTACGCTGGAGCAGGACGGCCTGGCCCGCTTTCCGGACGCGCCCACCCAGCGCGGCGTAAAGCATGTAAACGAGCTGGCGGCCTGGGCGCAAAAAGGCTGGCGGTGCTGCGTGCTGATCGTGATCCAGATGCAGAGCGTATGCCGCTTTGCTCCCAACTGGGCCACGCACCCTGCGTTTGGCCACGCGCTGCGCGCTGCAGTGGCTGCAGGGGTCGAGGTCCGCGCCATGGACTGTACCGTTACGCCGGACGGCATGTGGCTGCGCGCGCCGGTGCCGGTGGATCTTGAGCCGCCGGCGGGTGTGTAGACCGGGCTGCGCTGCAAAAAAACAGCGGCAGCCCGGTGGGCTGCCGCTTCCTATGAGGTGAAAAACAAATAAGGATGCGCCGCGTCTTATTCCGCCGCGGCCGTCGGGGGCAGGGAACTGCCCGCATCGTCGGTGCCGGCCTCGTCGGAACGGTTTTTGCGCTGCTCCCACAAAAGCCGAATCAGCGAAACGGGCCGGACCTCGTCCGGGTCGATCTCGGCGGCGGAATCCGCCGGATCGCCTGCTTCATGGTATGCCACATGGGCACCAAAGCTGGGCACAAACAGATACTTGCGGACCACGAACAGCAGCGCAATGGTGATAATGCCGATCAGGTTTTCCACGGGGGTGGTGTGCTCCACCACCATTTCGCGGGCCAGCGAGAACAGCAGCACCTCAATGGTGGCGCCGGGCGTGTGCTTTGCCAGCATTTTGATGAACTCGATGCCGATGATCACATTGAACGCGTGCCCCAAAAAGACTGTAAAGCCCTCGGTGGCAGTGGGCGCGGAAAGCAGATCGAAGGATTCGACCAGCAGCCGCCAGCTGGCCAGCAGCACGGCAAACAGAACCATGGCGGCCAGCACGATCTCGATCAGGCTGGCCAGATAGGCGATGCGGTGGCGGAGATGCTCTTTAAAGTCCATACGATCGTCGTCCTTTCTGCGTCGGGGCGGCCCGGCGTTGCATCGCTGCAGGCCCCGCATTGTGGATCTTACAAGAATGCTTGCACAACAGAATCGAAAACTGTGCAACAAGTATAACACGTTTTTGCTATAAAGGAAATGCGCCTGACAAAATTTTTTTGCAGGACCGCACGGTTGCGGCCCGGCAGGGGGGAAGTCTATGCGGAATATGACCGAAGGGCCTATCAGCAGGCACCTGCTGGGGTACGCCGTGCCGCTGATCTTGGGCAATCTGTTCCAGCTGACCTATAACGCGGTGGATTCGGTGGTGATCGGCCGGTTTGCCGGCGAAGCGGCTCTGGCCGCCGTAGGTGCGGCCAACCCTGTGATGACGCTGGCGATTCTGGGCGTATCGGGGCTTTGCATGGGCGCTTCGGCGCGGGCCAGCGAGTTTTTCGGCGCAGGGGATGAGGCGGGCGTCCGCCGCGAAATGGCCACGGCTCTGCTGGCCGGGCTGGCGCTTTCGGCTGTGGTGTTGGCCGGCGGCCTGCTGCTGGCCGGGCCGATCCTGCGCGCTATGAACGCCCCGCCGAAGATCCTGCCCCTGGCGGTGCGGTATCTGCGCATCATTTTTGTCGGGTTCCCGTTCACATTTTTATACAATGCGCTGTCCTCGTTTTTGCGCAGCGTGGGCGATTCGCGGACGCCGGTGCGCTTTTTGGCGCTGGCTTCGGTGCTGAACGGCTGTTTGGACGTGGCGTTTGTTTATGGGCTGCGTCTGGGCGTAGTGGGCGCGGGGCTTGCCACCGTGCTGGCGGAAGGTACGTCGGCGGTGCTGTGCGCCGTGTATATTTACGCGCGCATCCCGCTGCTGCGGCTACGGCCGGCCGAACTGCGGATCGACCCGGGGCTGCTGCGCAAAACCCTTGCCAGCGGCGGGGTAACGGCTTTGCAGCAATCCTGTCAGCCCATCGGCAAGGTGCTGATCCAGGGGGTGATCAATGCCCAGGGGGTCAGCATGATCGCGGCGTTCAACGCGGTCAGCCGGGTGGATGACTTTGCCTGCATCCCGGAGCAGAGCATTTCCCACGGGATGATGACCTGCACCGCGCAGAACCGCGGCGCGGGCCGCCGCAGCCGCGTAACCGAAACGCTGCGCACCGGCCTGCGGCTGGAACTATGCTACTGGCTGTGTATCTGCACGGCCACGCTGGCGCTGAAAACGCCGATCATGCGCCTGTTTGCCGCCGAGGAAAGTGCGGGCATGCTGCAAATGGGGGTGGACTACCTGACGATCATGGCGTTTTTGTATGTGCTGCCGGGGTTTACCAATGGGCTGCAGGGCTTTTTCCGCGGCATGGGGCAGATGACTGTTACCCTGGTCTGCACCATTTTGCAGATCTCCATCCGCGCACTGGTGATCTTTTTCCTGGTGCCGCGCATCGGCCTGACCGGCGCGGCCTGGGCCTGCATGGCCGGCTGGGGCACGATGCTGGCGGTGGAAGCGCCCTACTATTTCTGGTGTAAAAAGCATCGCTGGCAGCCCGCCGCGCCCCGCGGGTGACGCACTGCCGCAAGCCCCTGCGCCCGGCCCGCACCACTGCCCGCGGAGCGGCACAGCCTTTGCATCATGCTGCAGTAGCTTCAGGCACAGCAAAAAAGCGGCCCGCTTGCGCGGACCGCTTTTTCCCTTTGCAGGAAATGTATGAGTATGTAGAGAATAACAGGGGAAACCGCAGCTCAGCGCTGGATACGGCCGGAGCCGTCGCCGCCGGCCAGCTTTTCAACTTCGGCGACCGTGACCATGTTGTAGTCGCCCTCGATGCTGTGCTTCAGCGCAGAAGCCGCAACCGCGAACTCCACCGCAGCCTGGGTGCTCTTGCCGTTCAGCAGGCTGTAGATCAGGCCGCCGCCAAAGCTGTCGCCGCCGCCCACGCGGTCGATGATGTGCAGGTTGTACTTCTTCGAGAAGCAGTACTCGCCCGAAGCCACATCGTACAGCATGGCGCTCCAGCCATTGTCGAACGCGGAGTGAGACTCGCGCAGGGTGATGGCAACCTTCTCAAAGCCGAACTTGTCAGCCAGCTGGCGGGCCACGCTCTTGTAGCCCTCGCGGTTGATCTCGCCGGCGTAGATGTCGGTGGCTTCGGCCTCAATGCCGAACACGTCCTTGGCGTCCTCCTCGTTGGAGATGCAC
>CAMFSB010000128.1 GCA_945982465.1 uncultured Faecalibacterium sp.
GTCCTTTGCTGAGCAGCGTGCGCTGGTTCAGGATGGCCGCCAGCACGGCGTCTGCACCGCGCAGAGGGCTGTCGTCCGCGGTCAGGGCATAGGTGGTAAACACGGTCTGCTCGCCGGGGACGGCATGCAGATCCTTGCCCGTGACGGCGGCAATGCGATGGCCGCTGAGCACCAGGTGCTCCCACAGCTCCAGCGCGTGGCGGTTGCCGCCCAGCGCTTCGCCCAGCGCTGTGCCACCCAGGGTGGTGTCGTCAACGGCGGTGTTGAACACCTCGATGTAGTCCACCGCCGACCAGTCGTGAAGTTCCATCGCAAAGCGGCAGCCCACCATAACCGGTTCGCCGACGCAGAACGGATGGGCGATGCCCACAGCCCGTGCGCCTGCGGCTTTCAGCCCGCGCAGGAACAGTTCGGGCGCATAGGGATCCAACTGGGTAAAATCGACCATCTGTGTCAGCCCCAGCGCCAGAATGTGCCCCCAGAAGGTCGTGACCTCCACGCCGGGCAGCAGCTCAAGCGCGCCGGCCTTTTCCTGCAGGGCGCGCCAGGCCGCCGCATGGCCGGAAACTGTGTTGTGATCCGTAAGGGCCAGCACACCGAAAGAATGGGCAGCGGCGTAATCTACCAGCTGCGGCACAGTCAGTTCGCCGTCGGAATGGGGCGAATGGTTGTGCAGCTCCGCGCGTAAGTACTTCATTGCGCCGCCTCCTTTACGCAGACTGTGTAGTGGGTATCGTCGTTCAGCACGTTCAGCACATGCAGCACCACGCGCAGCACGCCCTCGGGCCGGCAGGCCACAAAGCCCTCGCAGGCAGCGTCCGGGGCCAGCACAATGCGTTTGGTCAGTTGGTTGCGGTGGGCCGAGCCGACGCACTGCCCGTTCAGGAACACCGAAACATTGATCTCGCTTTTAGGGCTGCGGCTCAAAAAGCTTTGCTGCTGCTCTGTCAGTTCCAGTCCAGGCTCATTCTGGCGTATGGCTGCGGCACAGGCAGCGCGCAGCAGCGGTTCCTGTTCGGGTTCACGCTTATCAAACGTGACGCAGATCTCCAGCCCGGCCAGCCGCTGCGGCAGCACCGTGGTGTAGGCAATGTGCCCCTGAAAACCCTTGCACAGCGCTCCGGATATTTCATACAGTGGATGCGGTATTGTTGACGCCATAGAAAAGCGGCTCCTTTCCCGTCAAATTGCTTATTTTGAATGCCTGAATCTGTACACATTGTACCAAGCCTTGCGCTGCGGTATCTACCGCGAACGGATTAAACTGCCATAAAATGGACGTAACCTGCTGTAAAGCCCTTGCAAAGCAGTCAGCCGCGCCATGCCTGCAATAAAAACGGCGGCCAACCGTTTCCCGTTGACCGCCTGCTGTTTGGCATTTTGATTCATTTGTTTTTTATCGCGCATTGGCAAACCTGAATGGAACCGCCCGGGGCGATGTGATATACTCAGGTCGGATCGCATTTCCCCATTAATAACGGGCATCTGTTGATTGACCGGCGACCCGCCCCGCAAAACCCGCAGCGCCTTTGCACAGGGCCTTTACAATGATTGGAACAAAGGAGACCGCTATGCTTGAAACCGGTATGAGAGCACCTGATTTTACCCTGATCGACAAGGACGGCAAGGCCGTCAGCCTGTCCGACTTTCTGGGCCGGAAGGTCGTCGTTTATTTCTACCCCAAAGACAACACCCCCGGCTGCACCCGGCAGGCCTGCGCCTTTGCCGCCGCCTATGCGCAGTTCAAAGCCAGAAAGGTGGAGATCATCGGCATCAGCAAAGATTCCACAGCGTCCCACCTGAAATTTGCCCAAAAGTACGAGCTGCCCTTTGTTCTGCTTTCCGACCCGGATTTGCAGGCGATCCAGGCGTATGGCGTCTGGCAGGAAAAGAAGCTCTACGGCAAGGTCAGCATGGGCGTGGTGCGCTCCGCCTTTGTCATCGACGAGCAGGGCCGGATCGAAAAGGCCCTGTACAAGGTAAAGCCCGACACAAACGCCGCCGAGATCCTGGCTTACCTGACGGAGGAATGACCCATGAAGCGGATCGTTTGCCTGCTGTTTGCCCTGCTGCTGGCGTTCACCGGCTGCAAAGCCGCCGAGAGCACCTACCAGCAGATCACACAGCAGGAAGCCAAAGCCATGATGGACACACAAGAGGTCATCGTTTTGGACGTGCGGGAGCAGGACGAGTTTGATGCCGGGCACATCCCCGGCGCGGTTCTGCTGCCTGTGGGCACCATCACACAGGACGCTGCGGCCGCCGTGATCCCCGGGCTGGATTCGACGGTGCTGGTCTACTGCCGCAGCGGCAACCGCAGCAAAAAAGCAGCCCAGGCCCTTGCGGACCTGGGTTACACCAGCATTTATGAATTTGGCGGCATCAGCACCTGGCCTTATGAGGTAGAGTAACCATGCGGATCATCATTTCACCGGCAAAGAAAATGACCGAGGACGACGGCCTGCCCTGGCTGGATCTTCCCGCCTTCCTGCCCAGGACCGAGCGGCTTGCAAAAGCCCTGCAGGCAATGCGTTACGACGAGCTGAAAAAGCTCTGGAAATGCAACGACCAGATCGCCGCGCTGAACGCCGAACGGCTGGCCCGCATGAATTTGCGTGCCCGGCTGACGCCCGCTATTCTGGCGTATGAGGGAATTCAGTATCAGTACATGGCGCCCGATGTGTTTACGCAGCAGGAATTCGACTATGTGCAGCAGCACCTGCGCATCCTGTCCGGCTTTTACGGCGTATTGAAGCCCTTTGACGGCGTTGTGCCCTACCGGCTGGAAATGCAGGCCAAGCTGAAAACCAGCGGAGCAAACGACCTGTACGGCTATTGGGGCAGCAGCCTTGCGGAGCATCTTTTCGCTGAGACCGACTGCATCGTCAACCTGGCCTCTAAAGAATACAGCCTGTGCGTATCCCGCTACCTGCCCGATGGTTTCCGGTTCATCACCTGCATCTTTGGGGAGGAACAAGACGGAAAAGTGATCGAAAAGGGAACGATGTGCAAGATGGCCCGGGGCGAAATGGTGCGCTATATGGCGGAAAATCAGCTTGCAGACCCGGAGCAGCTCCGGGCGTTTGACCGCCTGGGTTACCGATTTGACCCGGGCCGTTCCGGCGACGACGTGTTTGTTTTTCTGCGGGAGCCCGCCCAAAAGTGCGGCGGCCGGCTGGTGCGCTGAACGAATCGGCCATGCGGCCAAGGGCCGCCGGCCTGAAGGAAGGCCCTGTTGCACTGACGGTAAAACACTTCCCCGGCAGTGTTACAGGATGCGTGCTTCGTACGCATCCAGCCAAACGGTTTCCGGCAGATGCACGCCGATCGCGCTGTCCAGGCGGACGCACTGTTTTTGTTCTGTAAAATTGAACAGCCCTGCCAGCGTTTTGGTACCGTGCCTGCGCACCAGTGTCAGCACGGCAGGATTGTGACTGTCCCAGGTGGTGACCCATGCGTCCGGGGCAAAGCACTCGTCCGCCCGCAGGGCGCGGAGCTGCTCCATCCCGCGCCAGAGGGCATTCTGCACCGTGCCCGGCACCGTGCGCTGTGCAGCCTTTTCCCAATCGAAACGGCTGCGGTGCAGGTTGCGGCTGTCCTCCGCGAGGGCAGGGTCCGACTTGTAGCCCCAGCCATTGAGCTGGCCGATCTCATCGCCGCAGTGCCGCATGGGGATGCGCGGCTCATAGGCCTTCGCGCTGTGCAGCAACAGATCACGCCGCACGGCCAATGCGAGCGCGGCAGAGTCGCCCTTTTCCAGCGCCTGTTCCACCCCGCAAAGGCTGGCGGCTGTGCCGCAGCTCCGGGCGTCGCGGGTGGCGGGGTCATAGTTGTACAGCTCGCCCCTGGCCCAGCTGCCGGGGAACTGGCCCTCATAGAAATGATAGAGATACTCCTTGTGCGCCTGCGGGTCGATCCCGATGCGGCGCTCCTCCGCCTCATCCAACCCCCAGCCGATGTCATCGTGGCAGCGCAGATAGTTGACAAACCAGCAGTTTTGGGGCAGCGCGTGCAGGGCATCCAGCTGCGCTTTCAGCAGGCGGGTGTCCCGGCTGGCCAGAGCGCCCCACAAATTGACCATGGTAGACACATTGTAAAGCATATGGCACTCCGGCTTTTCGGGGGTGCCAAAGTAGGCAGCCAGTTCCTTGGGCGCCATGACCACCTCGCCCTTGAGGACGACCGCCGGGCAGACCACCTCCAGCACCATGCGCAGCATCCGTACAATGGTATGCACCTGCGGCAAATTGCGGCAGCTGGTGCCCAGTTGCTTCCAGATATAGGGCACCGCGTCAATGCGGAACACTTCCACGCCCAGGTTTGCCAGATGCAGGATGCTCTTTGTCATCTCCACAAACACGGCAGGATTGGCGTAGTTCAGGTCCCACTGGTAGGCATGAAAGGTCGTGAGCACCCACTGGCGCATCTCCTCGCACCAGGTAAAGTTGCCCGGCGCAGTGTTGGAAAACACCTGCGGCACCGTGCGCTCGTACTGGTCGGGAATGGTGCGGTCCGGGTAGCAGTGGTAATATGCCTGATAGGTTTTATCGCCGGCTTTTGCCGCCATTGCCCAGCGGTGGGTGCTGGCGGTATGGTTCATCACCACATCCAGACACAGGCTGATCCCCGCCTTGCGCAGCTCCGCAGTCAGGGCGGCCAGATCCTCGTTGGTGCCAAGGGCTGGATCCACGGTATCGAAATCCTCCACCGCATAGCCGCCATCGTTGTGGGGATGGGGCATTTGCAGTAAGGGCATCAGATGCAGATAGGTCAGCCGCTGCTCCTTTAAGTACGGCAGCTTTTGCGCCAGCGCTTTCAGGTTGCCCGCAAACAGATCGGTGTACATCGTCATGCCGAACATACTGCCCCGCTTATACCACTCCGGGTCGGCGGTGCGGGCGGCGTCCAGCGCTTTCAGCTCCGGGCTGCGGGCGTTCCATGCCTGCTGCATTCCGGCTTCCAGCCGGCCCAGCGCGGCGCGGTCCTGATACAACTCCATAAAAAGCCATTCCAACTCGTCGCGGTGGCGGGAAAGGCAGCGTTCAAATTCCATTGCCTGCTCCATGGTTCAGTGTTCCACTTCCGGAAGGGTGGGCATGGCAGGGATGGCCCCGCGCCGGCTGGTGGTGATGCTGGCGGCCTTGTTGGCAAAGGCCAGAATGCCTTCCAGCTTGTCCACCGTCAGGGTGTCCAGCTCCTCCTTGCAGAGCTTGGACAGGGCAGCGCCAAAGAAGGTATCGCCTGCGCCGTTGGTGTCGCCCACCTTGCAGGGAACACCGGCTACATGACCGGTTTTCTCTCCAAAGCGGTAGAACACACCGTTTGCACCCAAGGTGACAAAAATCAGCCGAATGCCGTTTTGTGCCAGCTGTGCCGTGCCGTTTTCGCAGTCGGCGGTGCCGGTCAGCAGGGGCAGCTCCTCGTCCGAAACCTTCAGGATATCCACCAGCGGCAGGGGTGCTTTCATCTGAGCAATGGCATCCTCTTTGTTCTTCCAGAGGTTGGCACGGTAATTGGGGTCGTAG
>CAMFSB010000129.1 GCA_945982465.1 uncultured Faecalibacterium sp.
GGTGAGCGCGGCCTGGCCGAACCAGCCGTCGGCCCGCAGGGGCAGCCGTTCGGCGCAGCCCTGGCGGCTGGCCTCCTGGCCGGAGGTCTGCCGGTGGTAGAACATATACCAATCGCCGCCCAGCTGCACCAGGCCGCCGTGGGCGTTGCCGTAGGGCATGACAGGCGCTTGATTGCCGTTCAAGCCAAAGTCGGCGTTGCTCACCAGCGCGCCCGCATAGCGGTAGGGACCCAGCGGGGCGTCGGCCAGGGCGTAGGCCATCTCGTGGCTCAGCTCGCTGGAATAGACCATCACATACTTGCCGTTGATCTTGCGCGGGCTGGACGCCTCGTAAAAGCCGTGGCCCTCAAAGCCGGTGCCGGCGGTCACGTTGGCGCCCGGCAGCACCTCCACCGGCCCCTGCCGGATGGTGAGCATGTCCGCTTCCAGCTCAAAGCCCATGCTGGTCTGGGGGAACACCACGCCCGCCTGGCGGAACCGTTCGGGCACGGGGCCGGGCATGCAGAAGCCCACAAACAGATACACCCGGCCGTCGTCGTCCACCAGAACGCCCGGGTCGAACATCTTGAACGCCTCAAAGGGCTTGCCGTCGGCCGTGCGCACCACGCCGTAGGGGGCGAACGGCCCGGCGGGCGTGTCGCTCACCGCCACGCGGCACAGCCGCTGCATGTTGGCATTGTAATACAGGTAATACCGGCCGTCCGGCCCGCGCACCACATCCGGCGCGGCCATGGCGTCCTGTTCGGTCAGGTCGGGGTCCTGCTCCCGCTTCCAGGCGGTACCGTCGCAGCGCCAGTCGCCCAGATCATCCAGCGGGGCGCTCCACACCATGTAGTCGCCGGGGCAAAAGCCTTTTTCGCCGCCGGCAAAGTCGTGCGAGCCGTAGACATACAGCCGATCGCCGAAAATGCGCGGTTCACCGTCGGGGATATACTCCCACAAAGGCAGGTAGGGGTTGAGGGCCAGGTGCTTCATCGCGGTGCTCCTTTCGTGCGCACAAAAATGTGCAAAAGCCCCGCGGAGCCGCTGGCAGGGCCTCTCCGTAAGCAAAGGGGAGAAGCCATGCGCGGCGCCGCGGGGCGGGTGTTTTCAGGGCAGGCGGCGCAGCGCCCGCGCGATCAGCCCTTGCCGGCGCAGCCGAACAGGTTGATCTTTTCCACGCACTTGGCGCTGATGGCCTTGGCGCCGGGCGCCAGCAGCTTGCGCGGGTCAAAGCCCTTGCCCTGCTGATCCTTGCCCGCTTCGATGTACTTGCGGGTGGCCTCGGCGAACACCAGCTGACACTCGGTGTTGATATTGATCTTGGAAACGCCCAGGCTGATGGCCTTGGCGATCATCTCATCGGGGATGCCCGTGCCGCCGTGCAGCACCAGCGGGATGTTGTTGGTGGCCTTGTGGCCGCGGCCCCGCGCCGCAAAGTCCAGGCCCTTCCAGTTTTCGGGGTACACGCCGTGGATGTTGCCGATGCCGGCGGCCAGGAAATCCACGCCCAGCGCGGCGATCTTGGCGCACTCCTCGGGGTCGGCGATCTCGCCGGAGCCGACCACGCCGTCCTCCACGCCGCCGATGGAGCCGACCTCGGCTTCGATGGACATGCCGTTGGCATGGGCCAGCGCCACCAGCTCCTTGGTTTTGGCCACGTTTTCCTCAATGGGGTAATGGCTGCCGTCGAACATGATGGACGAGAAGCCGGCCTCCACGCAGGCCTTGCAGCCCTCGTAGCTGCCGTGGTCCAGGTGCAGCGCCACCGGCACGGTGATGCCCATTTCCTCCACCATGGCCTTGACCATGGCGGCCACGGTCTTGTAGCCGGTCATGTACTTGCCGGCGCCCTCCGAAACGCCCAGGATCACCGGGCTCTTCATTTCCTCACAAGCCTGCAGGATGCTCTTGGTCCATTCCAGATTATTGATGTTGAACTGCGGCACACCGTAGTGGCCATCGCGGGCTTTCAGCAGCATTTCCGTTGCGTTTACCAGCATACCAGATTACCTCCGTATCTTTCCTTGGCCGCGCCCCGCGCCGGGGCACAGCTCGTCTCGTAAGGCAAGTATACTAAAAGCCGGGGCCAAAATCAATGCGGCAGGGGCGTAACGACACAATTTTGGCAAATTGTCCGCCCAGGGCGGCCCTATGGGCCGGGGCACGCCGGGGGAGAGATCCTGCGCCCGGCCGCGGCCGCCGCTGCCCGCCGCACGGCCGGCTGAAGGGAACGGCACCCGCATTGGAGCCGGGCGCCCGTGCCCGGCGGGGCAGCGCGAAGCAGGGCGCCGCGCCGCTACAGCAGCTCCCGGCCAGGGCCGTGCTGCGCCCAGGCGAAAATATACTGCTGGGCAATGCCCGCCGTGCCGCCGGTGCGCCGGTTCAAATACCGGCCCGCGTCCCGCACGCGGCCGGTAAACAGCGCCCGGTCGGCCTTTTTCATCCACACATCCACCGGGTAGGCGTCCCACCGGGCCAGGCCGTACAGCAGCGTGCAGTCGGCTACCTTCGGTCCCACGCCCCGCACCTGCATCAAAAGGCGGCGGGCCTGCTCGGTGGGCAGGGCGCGCAGCTCCTGCTCACGCAGGGTCCCCCCGGCCACGCAGCGCGCCGCGTCCAGAATGTAGGCGGCCCGCCAGCCTGCCCGCAGAAAGGCCAGGTCCTCCTCGCGCAGCGTTGCCAGCCGCTGCGCGGTGGGAAATGCGTACAGCCCGCCCGGCGTACCCGCCCCGGTTTGGCCCGCGGGGGCGTCTGCTGTGCCGCCGGCGGGCACGGCGACGGCCGCCGCCAGTTCCGGCGGTACAGGGCCCAGCGGCTCGCCCAGCGCCCGGCACAGCCGGCCGATGATGGCGCGGATGCGGGGGATGTTGTTGTTCTGGCTGATGATAAAGCTGACCAGCGTTTCAAAAAAGGGCTGGCGCAGCACCCGGATGCCCGGCGCGCAGGCCACGCACCCGGCCAGGCGGGGGTGGGCCGCGCAGAACACGCGCTGCAAAGCGGCGTAATCCATATCCAGCGCAAAGTAGCTTTGCCAGAACGCCGGCTCGGCTTCGGGCGCATAGCCGGCCAGGCCGGTCAGCTCCAGCGCGCCGCCGGGCAGGGTGCGGGCCAGCACGGCGCGGCGTTCCACCACGCCCAGCCAGCCCTGCGGCGTGCTCTGCCAGCGGAAGCACTGGCCGCTTTGCAGTGTCTGCGGCAGATCCAGCCCGCCGGTGCAGGGGAATACAAGCATGCAAAACATCTCCTATAAAGTTTTCAACAGTATACCACAGGCTTTGTGCGTTGTGAGGTAAATCGCCGAAAAAATGCCAGCTTTCGGGCGCCGAAAACCGTCAGATTTCCGACTTGCAAATTACAGCCGGTAGGTTTGCGGCAGAAAGCGGAACAAAAAAGGATGTTGAAAACTCAGTGGAAAAAGTTGAATTCAACCACGGAAACAGGCTGAAAACCGGCATTTCTTCACTTTCTCCACCGAGTTTTCAACATGTGGAAAAGCTGTCGGGCCGGTTTTACCCGCTGTATAGGCCCGCCGTGTTGAAAACTTTTCCCGCCGGGTCTGAAACCCCGCCCGTGCGCCCATACTGGCCCCGGCGGGCCGCCCTGTGCGAAAAGAAGCGAAAAAGTGCGCATTCCGTATGGCAATGGCGGCGGGCTTATGCTATACTTTTATCTGTATATGACCCGTGGGGCTGCGCGCACGCGCGCCGGCGGGAACAAAACGAAAAAACGGGAGCGCGGCCGCCGGTTTCGCCCCGCGGAGGATACGGAATGGAAGAAAAAACGACGCGGCGCGCCCGCCCGGCCCGCCAGCCGGAGCCGGAGCAGGGCCGCGGCAGCCTGGTATACGGCAAAAACCCGGTGGCAGAGCTGCTGAAAAGCGGCAAGGGCGTGGACACAGTGCTGCTGGCGGAGGGGATGGCTCCGGCGGTGGCCGGGTATTATACGGCCCTGGCCAAGGAAGCGGGGGCGGCGGTCAAGCGGGTGCACGCCAACAAGCTGCGGGCCATCACCGGCACCGAGAGCCATCAGGGGGTGGCCGCCTTTGCCAGCGAGATCGCCTACGCAACGCTGGACGAACTGCTGGCGGCGGCAAAGGCCAAGGGCGAGCCGCCGTTTCTGGTGCTGGCGGACGGCATCGAGGACCCGCACAACCTGGGCGCGGTGATGCGCAGCGCGCTGCTGTGCGGCGCGCACGGCATGGTCATCCCCAAGCGGGGCGGCGCGGCGGTAACACCCACCGTGCTCAAGGCCAGCGCCGGGGCGGCCGAACGGCTGCCGGTGGCGCGTGTGGCGAACATCGGCGAAAGCATTCGCCGCCTGAAAGAGCAGGGCGTGTTTGTATACTGCGCGGATATGGACGGCGTTTCGCTGAAACAGAACGACCTGACCGGGCCGATCGCCCTGGTGCTGGGCAGCGAGGGCAGCGGCGTGTCGCCGCTGGTAAAAAAGCTGTGCGACGGCGTGGTGAGCCTGGATATGGCGGCCCGTGACACCGGTGTGGACAGCTACAATGTTTCGGTGGCGGCGGGGATCATCCTGTACGAGATCCAGTCGCAGCGCGGCTGAAACCGGATAAGGCCATTGAAATGGAACGAAAGGGGCAAAGCGAAATGGGCGAAAAACGCATGGATGCACCAAAAAGCAGACCGGTGGGCGAAGATACCCTGAACGATATTCTGGCCATGGTGGATGGGAAAAACGGCCGCCCGGCCGCAAAGCCGGAAGCGCCGGCCGGCGCGCAGAGCGCCGGGGCGTCCACCACCACACAGATCGAAGTGGATGAAAAATTCCGCGATTTCTTTACCAATACCGTGGCAGTCATCCCGGACAGCGCGCTGGCCGGCGGCACGGCCCCCGCGCCGGAGGAGGAGCACGAGCGCCCCGCGCGGCGCGGGTTGTTTGGCTGGCTGGCCTCGCTGTTCGGGCGCGGCGGCGGCGCGCCGGAGGGCGCCGGCGCGCCGGACGACGAGGTGCTGGTGCCCGGCCGGCCTTTGCCGGAGCCGGAGGAGCCGACCGGCGAGATCCTGCTGGAAATGGACGAGCCGGAGGACGATACTGTGCAGATCGACCTGCACATGATGGAGGAGCAGCCTGCCCCGCGAGCCGGCGACCTGACCGGCGAGATCCGGCTGGACGAAATGCCGGGGCAAACGCCAGCTGCCCCGCAGAAGGCGGCGGAGGAAAAGGGCAGCGGGCGCATCCGCTTTGGCGAACGCGCGGAAAAGCCGCGCCGCAGCAGGCCGGCCAGGCCGGAACCGCCGGCCGCGCCCGCCGAGACCGAAGCTGACGCGGCCCGCCCGGAACCGCCCGCTCCGGAACGCCTGCCTGAGCCGCAGGCTGCGCAGGAGCCTGCCGCGAAGCTGCGGTTTGATGATATCGACATTGCGGCGATCCTGGCCGAAGGCGCGGCGGCCGCCGGCAAAAAGGCGGGCCAGCCGCTGGAACCGCTGCCCCTGCTGACCGAAGAGGACTTGCCCCGCCGCACGGAGGCGGAACTGCGGGACGCGCTGGCGGCCATCGGCCCCAGCCGCGACCCGGCC
>CAMFSB010000130.1 GCA_945982465.1 uncultured Faecalibacterium sp.
CTGCTGGGGGGGCGAAGCCGGCGTGATGATCGCCGGGAACTGGGCTTCCAGCGCTTTCAGTTCCCGCGTAAGGGCGTCGTATTCGTAATCCTCCAGCTCCGGAGCCGCTTGCTCGTAGTACAAACGGTTGTTATATTCAATGACCTTGCGCAGCTCCTGTGCGCGCTGTGCAGCTTCCTGCTGTGACTGACATCGAGGACCGTTTCATGTTGGATTTGCAGCCCGCACGCGCTGCCAATTAGTATACCACATCCGGCCCGAAATTACCATCCGGGCGTTTCTGCCGTAGTGCCCAGCACTGGGGCGATCCCGCTGTAATATACCTGCGGCGTGTTCCCCGCGATCAAAAACTGCCCTAAAAACTGGTCGTTGACAACCGACACCGAGGTCGAATAGCCGGACAGTACGACGCTCATGTTCATGGTAAACCGCGCATACAGCGTCAACTTGATCTGGTTGATGCCCGCCGTTTCCAGCGTGTCATAGATTTCGGTTTCCACATAGGATTCCGGCTCCACCCGCAGGTTCAGCCTGGGGCCGCGGCCTGCCAGCACCTGTATGCCGAACAACGTGCCCAGCGGCACCGACAGCGGCATTTGATCCAGCGCATACAGCTTTTGCGCAATGACATCACTGAGCTGCGACTGGATCTGATTGACGGCGTAGGCGTTGGCCGTGACCGAAACGAGATTGCCTGCCGCGTCGTATTGCAGCGTGTAAAGCTGCTGGTAGCTTTCCGGGTGAGCATGGAGGTTTTCGTCTGCGGCTTCAATAAAGGCTGTCATCGCATAGCGGCCGCACTCGTATTCCACAATGTTCAGCAGCACCGGCCGGATCTGGCGTTCCAGCACAAACAAGAGATAACAGAGCAGCGCCAGCGCCAGCAAAAGCAGCGCACTGGCCCGGTACAGCCTGTGCAGCAGCTGGCGACGCCTGGGCACAGATCGGTTCAGCAATGCGAACGCCCCCTTTGCCACACTATATTCCGCCTGCGGCCGGTCGGAGACAGCAGCCGTAAAAATTCAGCTGGAACTGCCGCCAAAACCGCAAAAACGGCCCGCTGCATTGCCAAAACAGCACAATTCCCCCGCAGGCTGCGTTGTCGCGCACAGCCTGCGGGGGAACCAATGGATCTGTTCCTGCGGGTCTGCCTGAACCAGACCAGCGGTTATTCAGGGAGCCAGCGGGCGTACAGCGTGATCGGGATCGATCGATCCCAGTGGATCCCTTCCTCGTCCTCCTCAAAGAAATCCAGCGCGGAGATCGAATCCACCGGCGTACCGGAACCATCCGCTTCCCGGTACCAGCCTGCAAACTGGTAGCCGGCGCGCTCCGGCACCGGGTAGGCGCAGACAAATACCGTACCGCCCGATGCCAGCGGGTCGGTCGCGTCATACGCTACCGTAGGCGTGCCGCCGTTTCCGTCCAGCGTCAGGGGCATCCAGGGTTCAGGCGAGTCCGCAGCATGCCACGCGGCATAAACTTTGACAAGGCGCACGCCGTCCTCGTTCGGCTTGACCCGCTCCACATCCTCCACCGTCAGTTCCTGTGTCAGGGTGCAATAGCGGGCCTGGCCTTCTTGGCTGCTGCGGGTATCCAGCACATACCCCAAAAACACAAAGCCTTGTATCTCTACCGGCTCCGGCAGAGTCAGGCCAGTAAACTCTGCCTCCGCCATTTCTGTCTGATACAAAACGAGGTTGTAATCTGCGCTATTCACGTCGAACGAGCTGTTGTGAACGGTGATCTCCAGTGTGCCGCCACCCAGCGGATGGGTTTGCGGCAAAGGGGTCGGCTCTGCCACGGTGGGCGGCTCGGATGGCGCGGGCGGTGCGGGCGAAGCCGCCGATCCGCTTGCGGCAGGCAGGCTGGGCACGCTGCCGCTGCTCTGCGGCTTTTGCGCCGCTGCCCCGCCCCAAAGGCCCGGAAAAGCCAGAACCGACGCCACAACAAACGTCGCCGCCAGGGGAAGCGCCCTTCTTTTTCTGCGGGGGGGCGGCGCTTCGCCCGCGGGCTGCACGCCGGGGAATTCCTCCGCGGCAGCCTCTTCCCGGCCGGGGGCCTCAAACTCCGCACAAGGGGGCGCAAACTCTCTGCCGGCCGGTGCAAACTCCACGCCGGACGGAGAAAACTCCTCCGCAGGGCGGGCGTATTCCGGCGTATCCTGTTTTTTCATAAAACTCACCTGTTATGGATATCGATCTGCTGGAACGGGCACTCCACGCCAAGTTTGCGCAGGCCCAAAAACAGCGCGCGGTTCAAAAGGCGCTGCGTGGAAAAGATATTTTCTTCCGTTACCTCTGCCACAAACCGCAGCACAACAGCCGATGCGTCCAGCGACTGCACCCCCAGATAGACCGGCGCCGCTTCCATTGCGTCGGGGTTGGCACGGTAGATCTCCTCCATCAGGGCAGGCAGCTTGCTTTCCAGATCTTCCAGATCCGTTTCGTACGGGATGCCGATATCGCTGACCGAACGGGAGGAATTATCCGAACGGTTCAGGATGTTTTTCATTTCGGAGTTGTTGATGATCTTCACAACGCCCCCGGCGTCCACCCCCGATGTGGTGCGGAGGCCAAAGGCCTGGATCGTGCCGCGGAAGCCGCTGACCTCCACAATGTCGCCCACATTGCACTGGTTTTCAAACAGCATAAAGATGCCGGTGACCAGATCAGCGATCAGGCTTTCTGCGCCAAAGCCCACGATCAAAGCCAGAATTCCAACACTGGCCACGATGGTAGACACATCCACACCCAGGATCGCCAGCCCCCAGCAAAGGATCACCAGCGCGGCTGCATAGCGCACCAGACTGGTTGCCAGTGTGATCAGCGTGCGCCCGCGATGCGATTGCAGTTTCAGGTAGCCCAGCAGCATCAGCAGCAGCTCGGCCGCAAGCAGAACGCCCAGAACCATCAGCACAAGCTGCAGCAACGCCGACACGCTCAGGTTCAGCGATGCGCGGAACGAGGCGGTTTCCAAAATGCCGGCAGCCAGTGCGCCGCCGCTTACCAATGCCAGCAGCACGATCAGGATCAGGATCTTTTTAACTTGATTTTTGCGTTTCATAAAGGAACTCCTTTCGCACATGATTCCATTTAACCATAATAATACTAAAATCGACTGCTCTGCGAAAGCCGGCGGATCATCAATTCCCGAACAGTCCGTGACAAATCGGGAATTGCATTATCCATTCCAATGCGGTATAGTACACAAGAGCACAAATTTCGCCCTGCATCGGGCTGCGTTTTGAGCGAAAGGAGCTGCCATGAAATTCGAGGATCTTCTGAATCAATACCTGGAACAGCTTCAGTGTACGGCAAAGGAGCTGGCCGAGGCCACCGGCCTGGCGCCCGCTTCCCTGAGCCGGTACCGCACAGGGGAACGCATTCCGGGCAGCGAGCAGATGGAGCGCCTGATTGCCGGGATCGTTCTTCTGGCGCAGCACAAGGGAGTCCCCGGCATGGAGCAGGCGGATGTACGCGCCGCTTTCAGCGCATACATTGAGCCAGGCGCGATTGATTACGAGCGGTTTACCGCCAATTTGAATACGCTGCTTTCCGTGCTGGACATCAGCGTATCTGAGCTTTCGCGGGCGATGAACTTTGACGCATCGTATCTCTCGCGTATTCGGCTGGGCCAGCGGCGCCCCTCGGAGCCGGAGCGCTTTATCACCGGCGTATGCCGGTATGCCATTCGCAAAAAGAGCCGTTCGGCAATCGCCGGGCTGCTGGGCTGCCCGGCGCAGGAGCTTGCCGCTGAAAGCGCCTGTTTTTCGGCCCTGTACCAATGGCTGAGCAGCGGCGCCCCGGAAACTGCCGACTATATGGGCAATTTTTTGGAAAAGCTGGACTGCTTTGACCTGGACGAATACATTCGCGCGATCCATTTCGATGAGCTGAAGGTACCGACCGCCCCGTTTCAGCTCCCGGCTTCGCAGACATATGCCGGCCTTGAGGAAATGAAGCAGGGCGAACTGGACTTTTTTAAGGCCACTGTCCTGTCCCGCTCCCGCGAGCCGGTTTTTATGTGCAGCGATATGCCGATGGAGGATATGGGCCAGGATCTGGATTTTGGCAAAAAGTGGATGTTCGCCATTGCCATGACGCTGAAAAAGGGGCTGCATCTCAACATCATCCATAACCTTGACCGGCCGTTCAAGGAAATGATGCTGGGGCTGGAAAGCTGGATCCCGCTGTACATGACGGGCCAGGTATCTCCCTACTATCTGAAAGGCAGGCACAACGGCGTATACTGCCATTTTAACTATGTATCCGGCCAGGCAGCTTTGACAGGCGAGTGCATTCAGGGCTATCATGCGGACGGTCGGTATTATCTGACCAACAACAAGGAGGAAGTGGCCTATTACAGGAAAAAGGCGGCTCATCTGCTCAGCAAGGCGCAGCCGCTGATGGAGATCTACCGGCGTGAAAATGAAGCCGGCTACCATGCGTTTTTGGAAGCCGACGCAAAAACCGAAGGCGCAAGGCACAGCATTCTTTCCGTCCCTCCGCTTTGCACGCTGCCGGAGCAGACACTGCGGCAGATCCTCCGGCGCCACCGTGTGCCTGACGCCGACAGCGAGCGTCTGCTCGCCTTTGCCGAAACGCAGCGCCGCCTGGCAAAGATCATCCTGGAGCACAGCCCTGTTCTGGAGGAGATCGCGCTGCTGACACAGGAGGAATTTGAAAAGCACCCGGTGGCTCTGCCGCTGGCTGGTGCATTTTATGAACAGGAGCTTCTATACACGTATGACGAATACCTGCAGCATCTGAACGCGACCAAGCAGTTCGCCCGCGCTGTGCCCAACTATCGCTTTAAAACAAACGCCGTGCTTGCTTTCCGCAATCTTCAGATCCAGATCCACGAGGGCCAATGGGTGATGGTGTCCAAAAATAAGGCACCGACCATCCATTTTGTCATTCGCCATCCCAAAATGCTGTACGCCTTTGAAAATTTTGTCGTGCCCGTAACCGAGCGCACCGCACCCAATGAACCGCTTTGACCACAAACACCAGCGGTCAATTTTGCAGGAAAACCGTCCCCTCTTGGACGTTATCGGTCCCGATGCACCGAGATCCGCTGCGATAGAAAAAGCTGCATGAAGCACACGCTTCATGCAGCTTTTTTGATGCTATACCGATATTCGCGGGGGTGCAGCCCATCTGTGCGGCCGGCGCAGGCACCGGCCGCGCACTGCAGCATTCAGATCGAGATGGTGTTGCACACATCCAGCAGGACCGGGTCGATGCTTTTGGTCATGGCAAGGGCGTCGTCCACCGGATAGTCCACCAGCTGCTCGCCTTTCATGCCCACGATGCGGTTGTACTTGCCCTCGTCCAGCAGGCAGACCGCGCGGTAGCCCATTTCAGAGGCGCACACACGGTCGCGCAGCGTGGGCGAACCGCCGCGCTGCACATGGCCCAGAACCGTGGCGCGGGAATCAATGCCGGTGCGCGCCTGGATCTCGTTGGCGATCTCCTGCGCATGGCCGACACCCTCAGCC
>CAMFSB010000131.1 GCA_945982465.1 uncultured Faecalibacterium sp.
CTTTTTGGCGTCAAAAAGGAACAACTCTTTCTTCGGATGAATTGATCGGAAAAGCCTGAAAGCAAATCCTGCCGCCAAAGCAGCCGGCCCGCCGCTAAGGTCGGCGGCCCGCCAAAATCAAATCACCCCGCGGCCATTACAGCCGGCCGCACTGCTTGCCGGTAAAAAAGCGCAGCGTGGTGGACGCGCGGAACACCCGGCCCGCCCGCAGCACCGTGGAGGGGAACTCCGGGTGCGAGGGGCTGCACGGGAAATGCTGGGTCTCCAGCGCAAAGCCGCCGAACTGCTGCAGCGGCGCGCCGCCCTTGCCCGGGGTGGGGCACTGCTGCAAAAAGTTGCCGGTGTACAGCTGGATGCCCGGCTGGGTGGTGTACAGCTTCATGCTGATGCCGGTCTGGTCGCTGGCCGCCCACGCGCAGATGCTCTGGCTGGAGCCGCGGCCCCGGTCGATGACATAGCAGTGGTCGTAGCCGCCCGCCAGCCGCAGCTGCTCAAAATCGGCGTGGATGTCGCGGCCGATGCGCTTGCCGGCGGTAAAATCCATGGGGGTGCCCGCCACCGGCAGGATGCGGCCGGTGGGGCAGGTCTCGGCGTTGCCCTCCAAATACTGCGAGGCGTACAGCCGCAGCTTCTGGTCCAGCACGTCGCCGCCGCCGTTCAGGTTGAAATAGCTGTGATTGGTCAGGTTGACGATGGTGTCAGCGTCCGAGGTGACGCGGTAATCCATGCGGAACGCGTTGTCGGGCGTAAGGGTATAACGCACGGCCAGCTTCAGGCTGCCGGGGAAGCCGTCCTCCCCGTCGGGGCTGGTCGCCTCCATCAAAAGCGAATCGCCCACCGCCTTTACGCTGAAATTCTTGCGCGAAACTGACCCGTGCAGGTGGTTTTTGCCGTTGTTGGCCTCCAGCTGATAGGTTTTGCCGCCCAGCGTGAAGCAGGCGTTTTCGATGCGGTTGGCATAGCGCCCCACAAAGGCGCCCGCGTATGTACAGGGGTCATCCTCATATTGGCGGATGGTGTCGTGCCCCAGCACCACATCCACCGGCCCGCACTTGGCCGGCACAATGATATCCTTGATGATGCAGCCATAGTCCAGCACATTGACCGTCAGCCCGCCAGAATTGGAAAGGGTATACTGGGTCACCGATTCGCCCGCGTGGGTCACGCCAAAGGGTTTTGAAACAACAGTCGCCATGGTCCTTTCCTCCGCACTTTCTTCATGCCGCGCAGCGCCGCGCCGGCCCCGGCCGGTGCAAACCAGGCCGGCTGCCGCAGCCGTTTGGCCGGCCAGCCCGCATGGGCGCGGGCCGGCGGCGGTTTCCGGGCACTGCCGTATCGTTATTATAGCACAAAATATTGTCAAAGTGTTCAATTTATTTGACAATAAAACACAACTTTTCAAATAATTTTTTGGGGGTTTTTACACAGCAGTGCCAAATCGCTCCCGCGCGTGCATAAAAATTTATCTTTTTGGATTTATTGAATATAATATGCAAATCCTCTTGCTATTTTTGCTGTTTAGTGATTAAATATACAAAGCGGCGGCATTGCACCCTGCCGCGCGGCGCCCCGCCGCGCGCAACGGCCGCCCGGGAGGAGAAGTTCTATGTCCCAGATCCTTGTATTGTCCCGGCAGGCGCTGGCCGCCATGCTGGACCTGCGCACCGCTGTTGGCGCAGTGGAGCAGGCGTTTATCCAAAAATCGGCCCGGCAGGCCAGCCTGATCCCCATGCTGTACCACGCCCTGCACGCCGGGGCCGATTTTGATATCAAAGCCGGCCACATGCCGCAAAGCCATGTGTACGGCTTAAAGCTGGTGTCGTGGTTCGGCCACAACCCCGAGCAGGGCCTGCCCGCCATGCCGGGCACCACGCTGCTGTTTGACGACGCCAACGGCCAGCCGCTGGCGCTTTTGAACGCCGAGGGCATCGGCCTGCTGCGCACCGGCGCGGCGGGGGCCATTGGCGCAAAATACCTGGCCCGGCCGGATTCCCGCCGGCTGCTGCTGGTGGGCACCGGCGCGCAGGCCGCCTGCCAGATCGCGGCCACGCTGCTGGTGATGCCCGGGCTGGAAAGCGTGCAGCTGTATAACCCCCACGGGGCGGCAAAGGCCGCCGCCCGGCTGCCGGCCATTGCCGCCGAAGCCGCCGGCCTGCTGGCGGGCTGCGGCCAGGCGCTGGACGTGCCGGTGACGGTGGCCGCCGACCTGCCCGCCGCCGTGGCGCAAAGCGATATCATCATTACGGCCACGCCGTCGCATCAGGCGCTGATTGACGCGGCGTGGGTAAAGCCGGGCACTCATTTCAGCTGCATCGGCGCGGACGTAAAGGGCAAGCAGGAGCTGGACCCCATGATCCTCAAGCACGCCCGCGTGTTCGCCGACGATATCCAGCAGGCCATTGAGATCGGTGAATGCCAGACCGCCATCAACAGCGGCATCCTGTTCCAGACCGAGATCGCCGGCGAGATCGGCGCGGTGATGGCCCGCACGCTGGCAGGCCGGATGGATGCCAGCGAGGTCACAGTGTTCGATTCCACCGGCATTGCCCTGCAGGACCTGGCGGTGGCCCGCGCCGCCTACGACCTGGCCCTGCAAAAGGGCGTGGGCGCCTGGGTGGCACTGTAAGTTGGGCGGCGCGGTTTTGCCCCGCACTTCCAGCCCAGCCCCGTTGATGCAGCGTGCCCGTCGGCCGGCACAAGCCCTTTGCGCCCGCGCCATGAAACAGCCATCCCCGCCGGGCAAGCCCCGGCTCCGGCGCGCCCCTTGCGCCGCCCGACCCTACGCAACGCGGATCGCGCACAAGCGCCCGCCCCTGCCGCAAGGCAGAGGCGGGCGTTTTTTGTATGTTTGCCGGGCGCGTCACTGCAGGCACTTTTTGACCATGCGCGCAAAGTTGCCCCGATGCCTGGCCAGGCGCTCGCTGGTCAGGCAGCCGTTCATGTTATCGCGGAACAGCGCGCTGGCATAGCCCATAACGGCCGAAAACAGCATGAAGCCGAAAAAATCCGCGTCCAGATCCCCGGCCTGCGGCAACGTCCGCCGGGCCAGTTCATACGCCCGGCCGGTCTCGGCATAGATCATCTGCTGGCAGCGCTGCTCCAGCTCGGACGCTTCGCCGCAGCCCGGAGGGCCTTTGCGGTGCTGCACCGTCGCCAGCATTTTGTAGGCTACCGCCCGCCGGGTAACCAACTGCTCGATGTAATCCGCCGTGCGCTGCATCAGCTGGTCAAAATCGGCGGCTTCGTCCGGCAGGGCGGTCACGGTCTCCAACTCGTGCAGCACGCACCAGCTTACGGTATCGTTCAGCAGCTGCTCCTTGGAGGTGAAATACTCGTACAGCGTGCCCTTGCCCATGCCGGCGGCATCGGCGATCTGCTGCATTTTTACTTCGGTCAGGTTTACGCCCCGGCCCGCCAGGGTCAGCACCGCGCGGAACACGGCCACTTCCTTGGGGGAATAATCACTGCTGCGCATGGCCGTCCTCCTTTTCCTCGTTCAGCGGCAGGTCGAACCCCTCCGCCAGGCCGGGATCACTTTCGGCCGTGCCCACGGGCAGGGCGGCCGTTTCGGCCTGCTGCTGCGCCAGGGCCGCGGCGATGAACTCGGCCGCGTCGTCGGGCACATCGTCCAGATCATCGCTGCCCACATCCACCGACAGCGGCGGCCGCTTGAACATGATATCGTACAGCACCGGAATGATGAACAGCGTCATCAGGGTGGCGTAGCTCAGGCCGCCCACGATCACGATGGCCATGCCGCCGCCCAGCTGGCTGCCCATATCGTCGCCGAAGATCAGCTGCACCATGGCCAGAATGGTGGTCATGGCGGTCATCAGGATGGGCCGCATGCGGGTCTTGCCGGTGGCGATCAGGGCGGCACGGCGGTCCATGCCACCCATGCGCAGCTGGTTGGTATAGTCCACAAACACAATGCCGTTGTTGACCACGGTGCCCATCAGCACCACAAAGCCCATCAGCGAAAGCAGGCTGAGCTGCTGGCCCGAAACCATCAGCCCCAGCATGCCGCCCGTAAAGGCCAGCGGCACGGTGAGCAGCACGATGAACGGCGACAGCAGGCTTTGGAACTGCGCCACCATGACAAGGTACACGAACGCGCAGCCCAGCGCCAGCATTTTGCACATCTGCCACACCATTTCCATGACGCTGCTGCTTTCGCCGCCGATCTCCACGGTGTAGCCGTCGGGCAGGCGGCCCGACGCGGCGTAGTCGTCCAGCTTCTGCTGCAATTTGCGCGAGAGCAGGGTGACGTTCTGCCCCGCCTCGGTGCTTGCGGAAACGGTCAGGTAGCGGGTCTGGTTTTCGCGGTTGACCGCCGGCACCGATACGCCGTACTCGATGCTGGCAAACTCGCCCAGGGTATGCGTTTCGGTGGTCTGGGCGCCGGTTTCGTCCATAACGGTGGTCTCAAAGGAAATGTCCATCAGGTTTTCCATCGTCAGGGGGTCGGTGTTGTTCTGGATCACCACATCCATTTGGGTGCCGGCCACGGTCACGCTGGTGGCGGTGGCGCTGGTGGTCAGGCGGGTGGCGATCTGCATATAGATCTGCGCCACGGTCAGGCCCTTGGCCATGGCCGCGTCGCGGTCGATCACCAGATGCACGGTGGGGTCGCCGTCCTCAATGCCGTTGGACGCGCCGGTAATGCCGTCCATGCTTTCCACCAGTTCCATCACATCCTCGCTTACCTGCAGCAGGGTGTCGATGTCGTTGCCGTAGATATTGATCGACAACCCCGAACCCAGCAGGGCGGTCATTTCGCTCATGCCGCCCGCCGAAGCCGAAATGGTGTACCCGTCGGCGGCGTCGTTCAGGGCGTTCAGGTCGCTGGTGATGCGCTGGATCAGCGCGCTCGAGGTATCGGTGGGCATGGTGATGTAGCCGCTGTAGCTGCCGTACCCGCCGCCGCCCATGCTCATGCCGGTCATGGTGCTGGACATGGCCGCGCCGTCCATCAGGCCCACATCGGTCACGCCGTCCACGGTCAGGATGGCGTCCAGCGCCTGGTCGGCTGCGGCGTAGCTCTCCTCACGGGTCATGCCTTCGGCAGTGGTCACGGTGATCTGGATGGAATTGGCGGTCATTTCGGGGATCATCACGATGCCCATGGTCAGCACGCGCCACACGCACACGGCCAGCAGCGCCACCGTTACCAGCAGCGGGGCGGCCTTGTGGTCCAGGCACCAGTTCAGCGCCCGGCCATACATCTCCTGCACCGTTTCAAACCAGGGGTGCGCCTTGGGGGTGGTGTTTTTCAGCAGGGTGGACGCTGCAGCCGGCACCACGGTCATGGCCACCACCAGCGAGGCCATCAGGCAGTAGCCGATGCACAGGCCCATGGGCACCAAAAGCTGGCGCACCATGCCGGTGGTGAACACCAGCGGCAGAAACACGCATACGGTGGTAAGGGTGGACGATGTGATGGCCGCGGCCACCTGTTTGGTGCCCTGCACAGCGGCGCGGGCCGCGCGTACGCCCCGGCC
>CAMFSB010000132.1 GCA_945982465.1 uncultured Faecalibacterium sp.
CCGGGCGCTGGCCGCCGGGCACAAGCCAGCGCAGCCCGGCGCGCGATGCTTTATGCGCGCTGAAACAACCGGCGCGCAGCGCCGTAACCGAAATAGGCGGCCCGCGCACGCGGGCGATGGCGGCAAGGCACAAGCCAGCGCAGCCTGGTGCAGCGATGCTTTATGCGCGCTGAAACAACCGGCGCGCAGCGCCGTAACCGAAATAGGCGGCCCGCGCACGCGGGCGATGGCGGCAGGGCACAAGCCAGCGCAGCCTGGCGCAGCGCCGGCATCGAAATGACCAGCCCGCGCACGCGGGCGTTTTATACAAACGGCAAAGCAAGTACACAAATACACACCCAAGGCAGGAAAGGCAGGCACGGCCCATGCAGCAATATCTGGAAGCCGCCAAAATCGTTACCACGCACGGTGTGCGCGGCGAAATGAAGATCGAGTTCTGGTGCGATGACGCGGAGTTTTTAAAGCGGTTCAAAACGCTGTACCTGGAAAAAGGCGGCCAAAAGCCGGTGCGGGTGCTTTCGGTGCGGCCCATCGGCCGCATGGGCCTGCTGAAGCTGGCAGGCGTGGAGGATATGGACGCGGCCCGCGCACTGTGCGGCCGGGTGCTGTATTTCGACCGCGCCGACGCCCGCCTGCCGGCCGGCACCTGGTTTTATCAGGATCTGGTGGGCTGCCAGGTGCGCGACGCTGCCACCGGCCGGGTGTACGGCACGGTCAAAAGCGTGGATCACCCCGGCCCGCAGGATATTTATACGGTGGCCGGGGCGGATGGCGGGGAATACCGCTTCCCCGGCGTGCCGGAGTTTTTGAAGGAACTGAATCCGCCGGAGGGCTATATCCAGGTGGCGCCCATCCCCGGCATGTTTGATGACGGGGCCTATACCGACCGTCCCGGCACAGGCGAGGAGGACGGCTGACCATGGGCATGCGCATTGATATCGCCACCCTGTTCCCGGAAATGTGCGAACGGGTGCTGGGCGAGAGTATCCTTGGCCGCGCCCAAAAGCGCGGCTTCATCGAAACGCACTGCCACCAGATCCGGGACTATACGCTCAACCGCCAGAAGCAGACCGACGATTACCCCTACGGCGGCGGCTGCGGCATGGTCATGTACGCCCAGCCCATTGCCGACTGCCTGCGGGATATCGTGGCGCAGGTGGAGGCACAGGGCCGCCCCCGGCCGCATATCGTGTTTTTGACGGCGGCAGGCCCCCGGTATACCGAGGAGCACGCCCGCCGTCTGGCGCAGTACGACAGCCTGACGCTGGTGTGCGGCCATTACGAGGGCATCGACGAACGGGTGATCGAAGCCTTTGCAGACGAGGAGCTTTCCATCGGCGACTACATCCTGACCGGCGGCGAGCTGGCCAGCCTGGTGGTGGCCGACAGCGTACTGCGGCTACAGCCCGGCGTGCTGGCTGAGCAAAAGGGCTACGAGGACGAAAGCTATTGGAACGGCCTGCTGGAATACCCCCAGTATACCCGCCCCGAAGTGTGGGAGGGCCGCGCCGTGCCGCCGGTGCTGCTTTCCGGCGACCACAAAAAGGTGGACGAGTGGCGCGGCGAGCAGAGCCGCCAGCGCACCAGAACGCGCCGCCCCGCGCTGTGGCAGGCGTATCTGGATGCCGGCGGGTGGGACGGCGTGCCCGCGCCCCAAAAGCCCAAGCGCCGCAGGCACAAAAAAGCAGAGATGGCCGCGGAGGCAGCAGCCACCGCCCCGGCGGCGCCCGCAGCGCCCGGGGATCCGGCCGCCCCGGCGGCCGGGCAGGATGGGGAATAAAACAGACGGAATACAATGGCTTTTTCCGGCAATATTGAAAATGTTGAAAACTTTTGTATGTGCCTCCAATACAGCGGCAAAATAAATGGCAAAAATGCCCAAAGAACCCGCAGTGCTTTTGGAACGATTGGAGAAACCGCCAAAATTGCGCAAAGAGACTGTACATTGCCCAAACTCTGCGCTAAAATACAAGTACCAGCCGGAAGAAAATGCACTTGAAACTTTTTACAGTAAGGAGCGTTTATAGTATGTTCGTAAAAGAGGTTACTGTTGAGAATCAGGTCGGTCTGCATGCCCGTCCCGCGACTTTCTTTATCCAGAAGGCAAACGACTATAAGTCCTCTATCTGGGTCGAAAAGGAAGAGCGCCGTGTGAACGCCAAGAGCCTGCTGGGCGTTCTGTCGCTGGGTATTGTAGGCGGTACCACCATTCGGATCATTGCGGATGGCGCCGACGAGCAGGCTGCCGTCGAGGGCCTGGTAAAGCTGGTCGAGTCCGGCTTTGCGGAATAAGATAGTTCTTTGTCCTGCAGCGCAAGATAAAGGCCGGTTCTGCCGGCCTTTATTTTTTTCATCGGGCGGGGCATCCTGTTTGCATCACCGCAGAAAAGGGGATGGACCATGACCAAAGCCGAGCTGTATCAAAAAGCCTGCATGCTGCCGCTGCTGCCGGGGGTGTATATCATCCGCGACAAAAGCGACGAGATCATCTATATCGGCAAGGCAAAGCGGCTGCGCACCCGCGTCAGCCAGTATTTCCGCGAGGGCGTGCCCCACGACAACAAGGTCAGCCAGATGATCGCCCATGCGTTCAGCTTTGATGTGATCGTCTGCCAGAGTGAATTTGAAGCCCTGGTGCTGGAAGCCAGCCAGATCAAGGCCCACACTCCCAAATACAACATCCTGCTCAAGGACGACAAGGGCTATTCCTATATCCGCGTGACCAAGGAGGACTGGCCCCGGCTTTCGTTCGTGCTGCAAAAGGAGGACGACGGGGCGGACTACATCGGCCCGTACACCTCCAGCTTTGCCGCCCGCGAAATGGCCGAGACCGCTATGGATTCCTTTTTGCTGCCGCGGTGCACAAAGCACTTCCCGCAGGACATCGGCAAAGGCCGCCCCTGCCTGAACGCCCACATCGGCAAGTGCATGGCGGTGTGCAGCGGGCGCGTCAGCCGCGAAAGCTACGGCGAAGCGGTCAAAAACGCCGTGCGGCTGATCAAATACGGCAAAAAGGACATTGTAAAATCGCTGAGCGAACGGATGGAAGAAGCCGCGGAGCGGCTGGACTTTGAAGCCGCCGCCCTCCTGCGGGACCAGATCGCCGCCATCAACAAGGTGTCGGCGGGGCAGAAAGTGGTGGTGGACCCGGATGTGGAGATGGATGTGCTGGCGTTGGCCGGCACGCCGTCCAGCGTGTGCGCGGCTGTGCTGCGCTTCCGGGAGGGGCGGCTGACCGACAAGCGGGAATTTGTGTTCCACGACACCGCCGATGTGGCCGCCGCCCGGGAGGAGTTTTTGCCCCGGTATTACCTGGATGATGAGCAGATCCCCCGGGTGATCGCGGTGGATGAGCTGCCCGCCGGCGTGCAGGCGCTGCAGCAGGCGCTGGAGCAAAAGCGGGGCGCCCGGGTGCAGCTGTATGTGCCCCAGCGCGGCGATACCAAAAAACTGGTGGAAATGGCCCACACCAACGCCGTCGAGCGCCTTGCGCGCGAAAGCGGCCGCTATGCCCGGGAGGAAAAGCTGCTGGACGAGGTGGCGCAGGTGCTGGGCCTGCAAAAACCCCCGCGCACCATCGAAAGCTATGATATTTCCAACTGGGGCGACGGCACCAGCGTGTGCGGCATGGTGGTATTCCGCGACGGCAAGCCCTACAAAACCGGCTACCGCCGCTTTAAAATGCAGACGGTGGCCGGCACCGACGACTACGCCAGCATGGCCGAAACGCTGGCGCGCCGGGCGGCCGAATACGAAAAACGCGCCCAAAGCGGCGGGGGCCAGGCCAACTATTTTGCCGAAAAGCCGGACCTGATCCTGCTGGACGGCGGCAAGGGGCAGGTCAGTGTGGTGCGGCAGGCGCTGCACGGCACGGCATTTGCGGAGGTGCCGCTGTACGGCATGGTCAAGGATGACCGCCACCGCACCCGCGCCATCATCGACAGCGCCGGCCGGGAAATCGTCATCAATATGACCCGCGGCACCTATACCTTTATCACTTCGATCCAGGACGAGGTGCACCGCTTTGCCAACAGCTACCGCAAGCAGCAGATGAAGCAGAAAAGCTATGCCTCCAGCCTGACCGGCGTGCCCGGCGTGGGGCCTGCCACGGCCAGGGCGTTGCTGGCCCATTTCAAAAGCGTGGGCGCGGTGCGCGCCGCCGGCGTTGAGCAGCTGCAGCAGGTACCGGGCGTGGGGCCTGCCACGGCCAGGGCGATCCATGCGTTTTTCAACGGGCCGCCATGCGAAGAACCGCCGGCGCGTGAGGCAGGCGGCGAAACTCCGCCTTCCCCTTGACAAGCGGCCCCGCGGCAGACATAATATAGAGAACCTGTCCGTCTTTTTCGGACGGTGCGGCGTACAAAGCAAAGGAGATGACCGTATGCGCGTGATCGCAGGCGAAGCCCGCGGCAAAAGGCTGGAAGCCCTGCCCGGCACCGATGTGACCCGCCCGACCATCGAGCGGGTCAAGGAGGCCATGTTCAGCATTGTGCAGTTCAGCCTGCCGGGCGCGCGGGTGCTGGACCTGTATGCCGGCAGCGGGCAGCTGGGCATCGAGGCGCTTTCGCGCGGGGCGGCGCGGTGCGTGTTTCTGGATCAGAACCGGGACGCCGCGGCCATTGTGATCAAAAACTGCAAAAACTGCGGCGTGTTTGACCGCAGCCGGGTCTCGGTGGGGGAGGCGGGGCTGTACCTGGCCGCCTGCCGTGAGCAGTTCGACCTGGTTTTATTGGACACGCCGTACCGCCATGATACAGTGGAACAGATCCTGCCGGCCGTGGAACGGGTAACGGCCCCCGGCGGCGCCGTGCTGTGCGAAACCGAGACCGGCGCCGTGCTGCCTGCCGAATGCGGGGCGCTGCGGCTGCAAAAGCAATACAAATACGGCACCATCCTGGTGTGGCGCTATGAGAAGGAGCGAGTGGAATGAGCACGAACATGAATGTGGAGCAAATGCTGGACCTGATCGAAGAAACGCTGGACGAGGGCGCCAGCATCCCCCTGTCGGGCGGCAAGCATCTGGTGGATGTGGACAAGATCCGCGACTATCTGGACGAGGTACGCCTGAACCTGCCCGGCGAGCTGCATCAGGCCCGCAACATTGTGGGCGACCGTTCCCAGATCCTGACCGACGCCAACGCCCAGGCCGAGGCGATCGTCAAAAAGGCCGAGGAACGGGCGCGCATCCTGGTCAGCGAGCAGGAGATCGTCAAGGCTGCGCAAAAGCGCGCGGCGGATATTGTGGCCGCCGCCCAGAGCGAGGCGCGCACCATGCGCCAGACTGTGACCGACTACTGCGAAAACATGCTGAAAAACACCGAGGAAGCCATGGCCGGAAACGCCGCCCAGCTCAAGACGGTGCGCGCCAACCTGCGCCAGAATGCCAAAAATTCCACCGGAAACTGCCCGGCG